>NZ_DICZ01000009.1:0-112431 GCF_002417895.1 Lactobacillus sp. UBA5813 | reverse complement strand
TTTAGAATGGCCGGTAAAGCAGTCCGTTTTGTTTACGACATCAAGTGTCCAAAAGACGTATGGCTTTTTGCTTTATCTTCGCTTTTTATTTTAAGCAAAATAAAAAGTGCCGGATCATGAATCCGTCGATTCATAATCCAACACTAGGTTAGTCTGTTTTGTTTTGTTTTTAAAAAGCTCCAAGAGAAGCTAAAGCTTGCGCGATAATTGCGGCTAGCGTAATAAAGGCCATTAAGAGTGCCATTACGATAGTTAACTTTTGAAAAAAGGACTTCTTTTTCTTTCTACGTGCCATGAACTAAACCTCCTATTTGTTACATTTTATTCTTCTTACCAGTTTTTTTCAATGAAGTAAAAAGGTAGAATAGAAAAGATGGAGGGAAAATAATGCTTTTGATAATTTTGATACCAGTAATAGGAATTTTAGTGGCCGGGTTAGTTACGAAAATTTTCCCAAAAGCTCAATTTAAAGGATACGATGTTTTACCTTTTTTCTTTATCCCAAGTTGCAATTTAATTACTAATTTACAAAACAGACCATCATTTTTGCCGTATGGCTTTTTGCTTTTCTTTTTGTTGGCAATTGTCTTAACAATTGGAGCTGCAGTAAAGGAGAAAAATATTGCTTTAGGCAAGACTATCCATAAATTATGGGGCTACTTAAGTCTTTGCTCAGTGATGTGGTATTTGGGCTTAATTTGCATGATGATGGCTTAAAATCCCCACATTTAGATTAGAATGATCATTAACCTTGAAGTATCAAGCTTCAAAGCTTTTTTATTTATTCAAAAAAGCTAAATCAAAATAAAAATATTTAAAAATTTGACCTTTTTAGGTCATTGTGTGGTATGAAGTGGTGAATTGTGGTAAATTATTCTGTGGGAGGGGGCTAGACCATGTTCATGGGTGAATACCATCATAATTTGGACAGTAAAGGTCGCTTGATTATACCAGCGAAAATGCGTAATCAAATTGGTGACAAAATGGTATTTACCAGAGGAATGGAAGGCTGCATTTTCGGCTATACATTAGATGTATGGCATGAAATTGAAGCCAAATTAGCGCAACTTCCGTTGACTAAGAGAAATGTACGTAATTTTATGCGTTTATTTTATTCTGGTGCGATGGAAAGCGAATTTGACAAGCAAGGTCGTGTTAATCTGACCAAGACATTAAAACAACACGCCGGGCTTGAAAAAGAATGTGTTATCGTAGGTGTTTCTAACCGAATCGAAATTTGGTCTAAGGAACGTTGGGAAGACTTTTCACAGTCCGCTAATGAAAACTATGATGACATCGCAGAAGATTTGGATGACATTGGACTATAATATGAAATTCAAACACACCAGTGTACTCTTACACGAAACTATAGATAATTTAAAACCAAAAGACGGTGGTCTTTACGTCGATGCAACTTTCGGCGGTGGTGGACATGCGAGATATCTGCTAAGCAAGTTGAATACGGGGACACTAATTGGTTTTGATCAAGATGAATATGCAATAAAGGCAGCAAAGTTGAACTTTACTGATTTATTACAAGAGGATAGTAATCCTAGGTTACAACTCGTACATGACAACTTTAGTCATTTGGAGCAGGACCTAGTAAAGCTGGGCTATCCAGATGGCATTGATGGCATTTACTATGACCTAGGTGTATCTTCACCACAATTTGATCAAGCTGAGCGGGGTTTTTCGTATCGATATAATGCGAGATTAGATATGAGAATGGATCAAAGCCAAGAGCTTGATGCATATCAATTAGTAAATCAAAGCAGTCAACGAGATTTGGCAAATATTTTGTACAAATATGGCGATGAAAAATTTTCACGTCAAATTGCTCATCGAATCGTTGAAAAACGCAGAGAAAAGCCAATTGAAACTACCTTCGAACTGGTAGATATCATCAAAGAAGCAATTCCTGCTTATGCACGAAGGACTGGCGGGCATCCAGCAAAGAAAAGCTTTCAGGCTCTAAGAGTGGCGGTTAACCATGAATTAGAAGTCTTGCAAACTTCTCTTGAGGAAGCAGTTAAGCTTTTACGTCCGAAAGGGCGGATCAGCGTAATAACGTTCCAGTCTGATGAAGACAAAATCGTTAAAAAAATATTTAAGAAATACTCTGAAGTAGAAGTACCCAGAGGGATGCCGATGATTCCAGATGGAATGAAACCAACACTTCGTTTGGTGAATCGCAAACCTATTACTGCTTCTGCTTTGGAATTGGAAAACAACAAACGCTCACACAGTGCAAAACTACGGGTTGCAGAGAAGATATAAAGAGGAAATGTTTATGGCTGATAGTTCTGCAAGAAGAATTGAATTTGAACCAAACAGAGAACCAAAATCTGTTAAAGTTAGGCGGATTGCTCCGAATCCACATCAAGTGCGTTGGACAGGTCTAGAAAGGACTTTAGTTGTATTGGGAAGCGCCATTACCTTAGGAATGATGGTTTTCCTAGTTTCTTCAAGTATTTCTGCGACCTCAGCGCAGCAAAAGCTCTCAGGCGTTGAACAATCCATTACCAATAAACAAAACAATATCGCTAGTCTCAATCAAGAAATTAGTGAATTGACTTCTATTTCACGCTTGAAGAAGATTGCTCGCAGTAAAGGTCTAACGTTAATTGAAAAAAACATTAGGACAGTTCGCTAATGAAAAAGAAAAATAATAGTTTAAAACTACAAAAATCCAAAGCCCACGGCTACCGCTTTACGGTGGGGAGAATTCTCCAACTAGCCGTGGCTTTGGTTTTTCTTGTGTTTGTGGGAAGATTTTTATATATCGGTATTTCAAAAACAGTCCAAGGTCAAAATTTGTCGACTCGGACAAAACAGCTTTATATGCGCAATCAAGTGCTTAAAGCTAATCGAGGAACGATTTATGATCGCAATGGTTTGGTAATTGCAGAGGACTCGCATCTTTATACAATTTACGCGATATTAGACAAGTCTTCGATTAATTATAAAAATAAACCAGAATACGTTGTTAACAAACAAAAAACAGTGAAGCAATTGGCAAAGGTTTTGCCGATTTCGGAAAAGAAGATTCTACAGTATCTTTCACCCAGGTCTAAAGCCTTTCAAGTTCAATTTGGTTCTGCCGGTAGCGGCTTAACTAAAGATCAAAAAGAAAAAATTGAAGCGATGAAATTGCCAGGAATTAAGTTTATCGAAACTCCTTCACGGCTTTACCCGAATGGTGTTTTTGCATCGCACGTTGTTGGTTTAGCTCAACCAGAATACAACAAGAAGACTAATTCGCAGACAATTGTCGGAACAATGGGACTAGAAGCGTGGTTCAATAAAACTTTGACTGGAACAGATGGTTATAAAATCTCTTCAGTTGATGCTTCAGAGAATCAAACGCCTAATTCAACTCAGACCTTTAAAGCTGCAAAGAACGGAAACAATTTATATTTGACGCTTGATTCGCAACTTCAGAGTCTATTGGAAGAAAAACTGATTGAAGTTCAAAAAGCTTATGATCCAGTAAGTATGACGGCAGTCGTTGAAGATATGAAAACTGGGAAAGTAATGGCTGCTTCTCAAAGACCGACTTTTAATCCGCAAACCAAAAAGGGATTAACTAAATCATATCGAGATATCTTGGTTCAAGATACCTATGAACCTGGTTCGGTCTTCAAGATATTGACTTTGGCTGCGGCTATTAATAGTGGCAATTATCACCCTAACCAGTACTACAATTCAGGATCTGTAAGTGTTGGTGGCTCAACTATCCATGACTGGCTCACTTCTGGTTGGGGAAGTATTCCTTTGTCTCAAGCATTCCCACGTTCAAGTAACGTTGGTTTAGTTCATATTGAGCAGGCAATGGGTGCCAAAACTTGGCGCAAATATTTGAATCGTTTTAGAATTGGTAAAAAGACGGGCGTAACATTGCCAGGCGAACAAGCAGGACTGATTTCCTTTAAGGGAGTTACCGACCAAGCCGTAACGAGTTTTGGTCAGGGTGTTAATGTCAATGTCATGCAAATGATGCAAGCATTCAGTAGTTTGGGCAATAATGGTCAAATGGTTAAACCACAATTTGTTGATAAGATTACTGATGCAAATGGCAAGACGATTAAATCCTACCAAGTTAAAAAAGTTGGAAAACCTGTTTATAGCAAAGCTACTTGTAAATTGTTGATTAAGAATATGAAGCGAGTTTTAAACAAACAAATTGGTACCGGTTATGCATACAAGATGTCAGGTATTAGTTTGGGAGTAAAAACCGGTACGGCGCAAATTGCTAAACCAAACGGTGGCGGCTATTTAACTGGTGACAGCAACTATATCTTCTCAGTAGTCGGTGTTACGCCAACTAAGAATCCACGTTATTGCGTTTATTTGACATTAAAGCAACCAAGAAAGATGACGGTATCTGCTGAAAAGATTCTTGCATCAATTTTCAAGCCAGTTATGCGTCGGGTTGTCATTATGTCTAAGAGTGAAAGTTTGGCTTCTAGTTCTTCAGTAGTTAAAACACCTAGCTTAACGCAGATGTCTTATGCTAAAGCCAAGAAAAAGGCAACTGCTGCTGGATTAAACGTTTTAAAGATTTCTAGTGGCGACAAAATTGTTAAACAGGGTGTCAAAAAGGGACAAAAAGTATCTTCCGGTTCAACTATCCTTCTTCTAGGTAATGGTACAGCTAAATGTCCAAACATGAAGGGTTGGAGCCTAGAAGAGCTGAATCAGTTTGCAAACTTGACTGGAGTTAAATTAACGATTAAAGGCTCAGGTACCGTTAATAAACAGAGTCTAAAAGTTGGTACCAAGATAAAAACAGGGCAAAAGATTAGTATTAATTTAAAGGAGTAACAAGATGGTAATAAGCTTTATTGCACTAGTGAGTTCACTGGTATTAACGGCTATTTTCTTGCCATGGTTAATTATGTTTATGCATTCTCATCATGAAGGACAAGAAGTTCGTGATGAAGGACCTAAATGGCACAAAAAGAAATCCGGCACTCCAACAATGGGAGGTACGATTTTTGTAATTGCCGCAGTTATTTCCACTATTTGGGTTTCGGCTTGGCAACATCAAATTACTAAAACAGTTTGGATTTTGATTATTTCATTATTGGGGTACGGTATTATCGGCTTCCTGGATGATGGTATTAAACTTTATTACAAGCGTAATCTTGGCTTACGTGCATGGCAAAAATTAGCTTTGCAAATTGTGATTGCGATTGCAATTGTTTTAATTGCTGCTAGTGACAATTTTAGCTTTGGCTTATACATTCCATTTGCTGGCATTGTTAAGAGTGCTGTATTGTTCACTATTTTTATCATTTTCTGGTTGGTTGGCTTTTCAAATGCTGTTAACCTTTCAGATGGATTGGATGGTTTAGCAACAGGTTTATCAATCGTAGCTTATGGTACATATGCTTATCTTGCCTTTAAGCAACACAATTCAGCTATCTTAATCTTTTGTATGAGTGTAATTGGTGGTTTAATTGCATTCTTCATCTTCAACCATAAACCAGCTAAAATCTTTATGGGAGATGCTGGCTCATTGGCCCTTGGTGGTGGTTTAGCAGCTGTAAGTATCTTTCTTAACAGACCATGGTCCTTGCTTTTAGTTGGTATTGTCTTTGTTTGTGAAACTGCAAGTGTAATTCTGCAGGTTATTTCTTTCCAAACTACAGGGAAGAGAATTTTTAAGATGACGCCAATCCACCACCACTTTGAAATGTTAGGCTGGTCAGAATGGAAAGTCGATATTGTCTTTTGGATCGTAGGTTTGATTGGCAGTATTATTTACTTATGTATTTGGGGATAAAACAATAAATGAAACAGATCGATACATATAAAGATAAAAATATTCTAGTTTTAGGTTTAGGAAAAAGTGGCTTTGCAGTTAGCAAAGTGCTTCTTCAATTAGGCGCCAAGTTGACTTTAAATGATAAGGCTGATCTGGAAAAAAATGATAAAGCACAAGAACTCAAAAAGTTGCGCGTAAGAGTAATTGGCGGACATCATCCCGTTGAATTATTCGATCAAGAGCATTTTGACTACATGGTTAAAAACCCAGGAATTCCTTATGAAAATCCAATGGTGCAAAAAGCTGAAGAAAAGAAAGTTCCCATTATCACAGAACCTGAGATTGCTTTAAGCTGCAGTGAAGCACCTTATGTTTGCGTAACTGGTTCAAATGGTAAAACTACTACAGTTATGCTGACGCAAAGAATTTTGGATCATCATTTGCAAAAATCTGGGCATCATGCATATGCTGTTGGCAACATTGGTGTCCCAATTTCCGAGGTAGTTACTAAAGCCACAAAGGATGACATCTTGGTGGTTGAAATTTCAAGTTTCCAATTATTGGGTGTCACTGATATCGATCCTAAAGTGGCAGCAATTGTAGATATTTATCATAATGTTCACTTGGATTATCACAAGACTTTCGAAAATTATGTAAATGCCAAATTGAATGTTACTCGTTTCCAAAATTCAGCAGATTATTTCATTGCAAACTTTGATCAAAAAGATATTTTGAAGAAGGAAAAAGAAACTACTAAAGCAAAAATTCAAACCTTCTCTGAAAAAGATAATTCAGCGGACTACTTTATTGGTGATGAATACCTTGAAAGTCAAAGCGAAGAGATTATGAAGATCGATGACATTAAATTGCCAGGTATTCATAACCAACAAAACTGTTTAGTTGCCATTGCTATTTCCAAATTAATGGGTGCCGAAAATGATGATATTCAAGCTGTTTTAAGCACTTTTGCTGGTGCTAAGCACCGTCTGCAATATGTCATGACTTTGGATGGCAGAAAAGTTTATAATGATTCAAAATCAACCAATATTGAAGCAGCCACTGTGGCTATTCCATCATTTAAGCAGCCAGAGGTTTTGATTGCAGGTGGACTTGATCGTGGCTTTACTTTTGATTCATTGGTTCCGCTTTTTAAAGAGCATGTTAAGGCCATTGTTTTGTATGGTGAAACCAAGTATTTGTTGGCTGATGCAGCAAGAAAAGCTGGCATTAAAGATATTGTAATCGAAAACACTTTACAAGAGGCAGTACCAAAGGCATATGAATTAACCGAACCTGGTGATGTTTTATTGTTCTCACCAGCATGTGCATCATGGGACCAATTTAGAACATTCGAAGAACGTGGAGACTATTTCGTAAGTTTTGTAAAGGAATTAAAGACTAAATAAAATGAGAGTTATTTTTACTGGTGGCGGTACTGGCGGTCACATTTATCCAATTATGGCAATTATCGAACGTTTGAAAGAACGCGGAATTTGTACTAATGATGAAATTCTTTTTGTCGGAACACAAAAGGGATTGGAATCAAAGATTGTTCCAGCAGCGGGTATTAACTTTAAAACAATAAAAATTCAAGGATTTAACCGTAAGCATCCTTTGAAGAATTTTGAAACAATCGAATTGTTTTTCAAAGCAACCAAACGTGCTAAAGAAATTTTAGATGATTTTAAGCCTGATGTTGTTTTAGGAACCGGTGGCTACGTTTCAGGTGCTCTTGTTTATGAAGCAGCCAAAATGCATATTCCAACGATGATCCATGAATCTAACTCTGTTGTTGGTTTAGCAAATAAGTTTTTAGGCCACTATGTAGATAAAATCTGCTACACTTTCGATGACGCTGCTAAACAATTTTCTGAAAAGAAGAAATTGGTTAAGACAGGCAACCCTCGTTCTCAACAAGTTTTAGGTTTTAATAATAAAAAAATTGATTTAGCCGAAAAATTGAATTTAAGTGCAAATATTCCAACTGTTTTAGTCTTTGGTGGTTCACGTGGTGCTCTTGCAATTAACCGCATCATGTTGAAATCACTGATGGAATTGAAGAAAAAACCATATCAAGTAATTTGGGCAACTGGTACTTATTATTTCGATGCAGTTCAAAAGAAAATAGGTGGGATCGACATTGGCAGCAACATTAAAATTTTGCCATATATTAAAGATATGCCAGCACTTTTGCCAGAGATGACCTGTGTAGTTGCCAGATCCGGAGCTACTAGTATTGCTGAGTTTACTGCCCTAGGTGTTCCTGCAATTTTAATTCCAAGTCCAAATGTTACTCATAATCACCAAATGAAGAATGCTTTGGATCTTGAAAAAGCAGGTGCTGCTTTAGTATTGCCAGAAGATGATTTGAACCCTAATAATTTCGTTTCTTCTGTCGATCATATTTTGCTCGATGAAAAATATGCTAAGAAGATGTCTGAGGCTTCAAAGGCTTTAGGTGTTCCTGATGCTTCAGATCAAGTTATTAAAGTAATGAAAGAGATCTCTCGTTAGAAAGAAGGTGAGGCAGATGCCTAAAAAAAGAGTGACAAAGATAGATCCACGAAAAGAATTATCACCATATCTTAATCACCAAGAAAATCAAAATCGCAATCATAAAAAGAAGAGCAAGGTTTCTGCCTCATTATCTAAACTAAAAAGTTTTCGTCGGAAATCGCTTTTTAAAAACTTAGGTATCATTGTTGGTACTTCACTTATAGCTGTCCTCATCTTAGGCTATTATGTTTCTCCACTGGCTAATGTTAATAATGTTCAAGTGGTAGGAGCTGATGACTTATCTTCGAAGAAAGTTGTGTCCAGTTCAGGGATAAAAGCCTCAGATAAATTAATCGATTATCGGCTCAATTCTAAAAAATTGAATAGCAATTTGGAAAAGAAATATCCAGAAATTCAGCATGTCAGTGTTGAAATAAGTCATATTAATCGGTTAGTATTAAATGTTAAAGAATACCCGACAATAGCTTATATCAAAGTTAAAGATGGCTATCGCAAGCTTTTATCTAATGGAAAGATTGGCAGCAATGCTCTTGCCTGGTCAAAAATTGATCGGAGCAAACCGCTTTTTATTGGCTATAGCAAGAAGACATCTTTGACAGATGATTTGGAGCTCTTTAACAGTTTACCTGCTTCTTTTCGTAATCAAGTCAAGCTGCTGAGTGGGAGTGCCATTAGAAAATCACAGATTATTCTAGTGATGAAAGATGGCAATGTCGTTATCGGCGATATCTCTACCTTTAAGCAAAAAATCAAATATTATAATGCGATCAAGAAGAAAGCTGGCAAAAACAGTTTAATTGATCTTGAGGTCGGTGCTTTTAGTAGACCTTTAACAAAGAGTGAAATGAAGGCTTATGGCATATCATAGCGGTATTGAATCCACTTTTATGTTAAAATTTTTGCAAGGCAATTATTAATGGGGGCTTAATTTTGGATTATTCAAATCTTTTGGTGGGCTTAGATATTGGTACCACCAGTATAAAAGCAGTTGTTGCCGATGACGGTAAAGTAATTGGTGCAGTTACAACACCAAACACAGGGATGCGGCACGGTAAAATAGTTGATATTGATCAAACCGCAGCTGCAATCAGTCAAACGCTTAAAGAAGTGGCAGAGAAGACCAATTCTAATATTTATCGAGTAGTAACTGGCATACCTGTAAGCTTATTGCAATTAGAGACAGCTACCGGAATTACAACTGTCAGCAATAACGGTCAAGAAGTTGGCAATGAAGATGTTAAACGTGTTTTGCAATCTGCAATTAAGTCAGCCGTTAAAGACGGCTACGATCCAATTGTTTTCTTGCCAAGCAGATTTATGATTGATGGTAAGACGGATGTTGACGATCCACGTAAGATGATTGCACACAGCTTGGCTGTTCGTGGCATTATTTTAACTGCACCATCAGGTTCATTGCACAATATTAGAAAGGCAATTGAAAGAGCAGGCTATAAGAACAATTTCTTCGTTCCAACTCCATTAGCTATAGCTAGCGTTGCCTTAGATGAAGGTGAAAGAACCTTTGGCTCTATTATCCTTGACTTAGGTGGCGGTACTTCCACTGCAACAAGTATTCATGAAGGTCAAATCAAATACGCTAAGACTGATCTTGAAGGTGGTAGCGACATCAGCAATGATATTTCCGTTGTATTAAGTACCTCCAAGAAAGATGCAGAGCAAATCAAATTAGATTATGGCTTTGCTGAACCAAGTTTAGCTTCAAAGAATGACAAGTTTGCCGTTAATAGTGTTGGTTTGAATGGACAACAAATGGTAGATGAGGTTTACTTAAGCGAAATTATTAATGCTCGGTTAATGCAAATTATTAAGAGAATTGGTAAAGGATTAGTCAAAACCAATGCTCTTAAATTGCCAGGCGGCATAATTATCACCGGTGGAAGCAGTTTGCTTCAAGGCATTGATAGTTTGGTTGCTAATACCTTAAATATTAAGACGCGGATCTATCAACCAGAACAAATGGGAATGAGAAGTCCAATTTATACTGCTGCATACGGCATTGTAAATTATGTTTATAAAATGTCTGATATTGACTTTTTGGTAAATACCGCTATTTATGGTGGACCGGTCAGTGTTGAACCAAGTCGTTCTTCAGAAAAAGAGAGCAAGAATTTGAAAAGAACGGTTACTTCTAGTGAAACTGAAGCAAAAGAAGCTTATAATAAAGATAAAATGCAAAGAAGAGATCATTCTTCTGAGAAAAAAGAAAATAAAAACAGAACAGGAAGCATAAAAGACTTCTTCAAAAAGTTCTTTGCCTAAAGGTGGTTAATTAGATGGATTTTACATTCGATTCAGACGACAATAAAAATGCTGTCATTAAAGTAATCGGTGTTGGTGGCGCCGGTGGTAATGCTGTTAACCGAATGATTGACGATGGTGTTCAAGGCGTTTCATTTATTGCAGCTAATACAGATGTACAAGCACTTAACAGTAATAAAGCAGAGGAAAAAATTCAATTAGGGCCTAAATTGACAAGAGGTTTAGGCGCTGGTTCACATCCTGAGGTTGGTCAAAAAGCCGCTGAAGAAAGTGAGCAAACGATTGAAGATGCCTTAAAAGGTGCAGATATGATCTTTATCACTGCCGGAATGGGTGGTGGTACTGGTACCGGGGCTGCTCCAGTTGTTGCTAAGATTGCAAGAGAAACTGGTGCTTTAACTGTTGGTGTTGTTACTAGACCATTTAGTTTTGAAGGCCCGAAGCGTTCCAGAAATGCCGCTGAAGGTATCACTCAATTAAAGCAATATGTTGATACTTTAGTTATTATTGCCAACAACCGCTTACTTGAAATGGTTGATAAGAAGACTCCAATGATGGATGCCTTTAAAGAAGCAGACAATGTCTTAAAGCAAGGTGTTCAAGGTATTTCAGACTTGATTACTTCTACAGACTACGTTAACTTGGACTTTGCTGATGTTAAGACAGTTATGGAAAACCAGGGTGCTGCCTTGATGGGGATTGGTCGTGCTAGTGGTGAAAACAGAACTGTTGAAGCTACTAAATTGGCTATTTCATCACCATTGCTTGAAGTCTCAATCGATGGTGCTAAACAAGTGTTGCTTAACATTACTGGTGGACCAGATTTGACATTATTTGAAGCTCAAGATGCATCTGAAATTGTTTCTAAGGCAGCTGGTGACGATGTTAACATTATCTTTGGTACTTCAATTAATCCTAACTTGGGTGACGAAGTAGTTGTCACAGTTATTGCTACGGGAATTGATTCGGCTACAGAAGAAGCTGCTTCAAAACAATTGCCAGGCAGAAGCCACCAAATCAAGTCTCAACCTAAGAAGACTGAAGAAGCTCGAGCTACTAAGCCAACGATTGGTCAAACTGTTCAACCAACAGTAAATCAAAGTACCAATAATACCGATAATACGACTGCTAAACACGAGAGTATGGTTGATCCAACTAGTGTTTGGGGCTTAAATAACGATGACCAAACTACTAGAAGAACTACACCAACTAACACAAACGCTAGTCAAGATGACAGCTTTGACTATTTCAGCAGCGAAGATCAAAATAGTATTTCACAAATTGAAACCAGTGCACAAGATGATGACGATGATAATAATGATATCCCATTTTTCAAGCACCGCGGTGAAAGCTAATAGGGGGAAAGAAAGATGGCTTTTGATAAATTAGGTAGATTCTTCGGAATTTCCGACGATGATGATAATGCAGTGGATGAAGAAGAATATACTCAAGATCAAGAAAACGATGATACTCAAATTCCACTGAATACAGTTAACCGCGATAATGTGGTTTCTATTAAATCTGGAATGAATTCAAACAAGAGTCAAATCGTTTTATATGAACCTCGTGTATATTCTGATGCTAAAGATGTTGCACAAAACTTATTGCAAAATAAGGCTGTTGTAATTAACTTTAGCAGAATGGAAGATAGCTCAGCTAGAAGAATCGTTGATTTTATTACTGGTACTGTTTATGCTCTAAATGGTAAAATTCAAAGAATTGGCGACAAGATCTTCTTAGCTACACCTCCAAAATTCGTTACTGATGGCAAGATCAGTGAATTAGTTGATAAGAAAGATAATTTGGACTAGTTAATGATCGGTTACTACATTTTTGTTGGAATATCCTATATTATTTGGATTTATAGCATTATTTTGGTAATTGATGCAATTATGAGCTGGCTTCCTTTTTTAGCCAATTCATTTGTTGGCAGATTGCTTAACAGAATTGTGAATCCATATCTGAATCTGTTTAGAAGAGGACCAATTGCTAAATTAGCTTTTAGTACAGGAATTGATATTTCGCCTGTAATTGGTATTTTCATTCTTTATTTGATTCAAGGATTAATCCAAAATATTGCATACAGATTTATTTAATGGTGGGTTAATGGAAAAAAGACAAGCGAGTAGTTTTTACCCACATTTTCAATTAGATGAAAGACCAACAGTTGATAAACTTGTTGGTCTTTTTAATAACTTAGTATTTAAGCATGAAAGCTTATTAACAGATTTCTTAGATCCCGGACAACGGGAAATATTAAAAATAATTGTTGGTAATGAGGCTTTTTTGCAAGATTTTGGCGGTTATCTAAATTCTGAGAAAAGAAGAGTTTATCTAAGTGAAGAGTGGGAAAATTTTAGAACAACTGACTTTCAAGTCCAAGCTTTTGAAATACAATATCCAACCAAATTTTATAAGTTGACACATAGCTCAATTTTAGGAACATTAGCTAATTCTGGGATTGAAACTGATACTTTTGGCGATATTATTACAGATGGACATGGCAAATGGCAATTTTTTGCAAAAAAGGAATTGCAAAGCTATTTTGAAGAGCAAATCGTTAGAATTGGTAAAAGCAAGGTAAAATTGCAGCCAATTTCTTTTAAAGAAGTACTTGTTCCTGAAGATGATTCAATTGAAAAGGTTGAAATTGTTTCTTCATTAAGATTAGATGCAATTTTGGCTGGCATCAGTAAGCAAAGCAGAACGCAATTAAAAACGCAAATTAAAGACGGAACTGTCAAATTAAATTGGCATGATATTGTAAATTCTAATATAATGATTAAAGAAAATGATGTGATCAGTTTGCGCCATTTTGGTCGGTTACAAATTACGAACATTAGTTCTACAAGAAAAGGAAAATTTAGGGTGGTGTTGAAGCTTTGGCAAACGAAGAAAAAAAGGTAAGTCAAATTACTCCGATGGATATTCATAATAAAGAGTTCAAACGTCGGGGCAGAAATGGGTATGATCGTTATGAAGTCGACAAATTCTTAGATGAGATTGTTGACGATTATGGTGACGCTCTTGATCAAGTGGTTGATCTTAAGAATAAAGAAGTTGATCTCAACAAGAAACTGGATCAATTTGAAGATGAAAATGAAAATCTTAAGAATGAATTGCAAAAATATCGTCAACGTGAACAAGAAGTAAACGAGGTATTGGTTTCAGCACAAGAATCAGCTACGCGAATTAAAAAAGAAGCTCAAGAAAAAGCAGACAGTATTATTAACGATGCCAAAAATCAAATTGCTACAGATACTAAATTTGAGCAGCAACAGAAAGATACTCTAGCTGAAGATTACGATCGTCTTAAAGAAGAAGTAGGTTCTTTTAGAGCACAATTACAAGAGATGCTCAAAAAGCAGATTACTATTTTAAATGATGATCAATGGCAAAAAGCTTTAGACAAATATTTTGATACTGATCGTTATTACCCAGAGGATGGTTCTGAACCTATTCCAACTGCTAATGATGAGTCAAAGGAAGTTGACAAATCTGCTGAAGATGCTTTAAAATCTTCTCATAAGCCTACTAATGACGATGCAAAACCAATTGTGGGCGATAGTCCAAGTGAAGAGACAATTGATGTTAAACCACAGAGAAGAACCAGATTAAAAGCTGGTCCTACAATTATCTTTCCCGACGACTATAAAGATCGAAAGAATTAATTAGACTGACAGTAAAACTTAAGGGCAATTCAGCGAGTTAGCGATGGTGGAAGGCTAACAAAAGAGCCTAAAAGTTGATCAGCTGCCGATTGGGTCTAAGCGTTTAGTTGCATGATACGCAACGATAAGTGGAGCTTTTGGCTCAAATTAGGTGGTACCACGGTTAACCTCGTCCTAAATTAGGGACGAGGTTTTTTGTTAGAAAGGAATTTTGAATGAGAATCAAGGATACTTTGAATTTAGGCAAAACTAAATTTAAGATGCGCGGCAATCTTCCTGTCCGTGAAGTTCAATGGCAAAAACAATGGAAAGAAAATAAATTATATGAACAAAGATTAAAGTTAAACGAAGGCAAGCCTCGTTTTGACTTGCATGATGGTCCTCCATTTGCTAACGGCAACATTCATATGGGCCATGCCTTAAACAAGATTTCCAAGGATATCATTGTTCGTTACAAGAACATGGATGGCTATTACGCACCTTATGTTCCTGGATGGGATACTCACGGTCTTCCTGTTGAACAACAACTTGCTAAAAAGGGCGTAGATCGTAAGACAATGGATCGTGCAAAGTATCGTGAACTTTGTCGTGAATACGCTGAAAAGCAAATTAAAAAGCAAATGACCGACTTCAAGCGCTTAGGTGTAATGGCTGACTGGGATCATCCTTACATTACTTTGCAACCTGAATTTGAAGCTGAAGAAATCAGGATTTTTGGCGAAATGTATAAGAAGGGCTACATCTATAAGGGTAAGAAGCCTGTTTACTGGTCATGGTCAAGTGAATCAACTTTAGCAGAGGCCGAAGTTGAATATAAAGACGTTAAAGCAAATTCAATTTTCGTTGCCTTCCCAGTTAAAGATGGCAAAGGAATTATCGATCCAGAAAATACCTATTTTGTAATCTGGACTACTACTCCTTGGACTATTCCAGCTAATGAAGCAATTTGTGTAAACCCTAAGTTTGATTACGTAGTAGTAAACGTTGGCGACAAGAACTACGTTGTAGCTGCAGGCTTGCTTGATGGCGTTGCTGAACAAATTGGTTGGAAAGATTATAAAGTAATCAAGGCTATCAAGGGTGCAGACATGGAATACATGACTGCTAAGCATCCTCTTTACGATAAAGAAAGCTTGGTTATTGAAGGCTTCCATGTAACTTTGGATGACGGTACTGGTTTGGTTCATACTGCACCTGGCTTTGGTGAAGATGACTTTAATGTTGGTCAAAAGTACCACTTGCCAATTTTTAGTCCAGTTGATGCACAAGGAAAATATACTGATGAAGTACCTGAATTAGCCGGCATGTTTTATCAGGATGTCGATAAGTTAATGGTGCAAAAGCTTAAGGACTGTGGAGCTTTGCTTAAGCTCAAAGTCTTTACCCACTCATACCCACATGATTGGCGTACTAAGAAACCAGTTATTTTCAGGGCTACTACGCAATGGTTTGCTTCAATTGAACCATTCAGAAAACAAATTCTTGATCAAATTGACAAGGCCAGCTTCATTCCTTCATGGGGTAAAACTCGCCTTTACAACATGATTAAAGATCGTGGCGACTGGGTAATTTCCCGTCAACGTGCTTGGGGTGTTCCACTTCCAATTTTCTACGCAGAAGATGGAACTCCAATTGTTACTCCTGAAACTATTGAACATGTAGCTAAGGTCGTTGAAAAAGAAGGAACAATTGCTTGGTACAAGCACACTGCTAAAGAATTGCTTCCAGAAGGCTTTACTTCAGAACATTCACCAAATGGCGAATTTACTAAAGAAAAAGATATCTTGGATGTTTGGTTTGACTCTGGGACATCATGGGCTGGTGTCATGAGAAAACGCGATGGGCTTCATTTCCCAGCTGATCTCTATCTTGAAGGCTCTGACCAATACCGTGGCTGGTTCAACTCTAGTTTAATTACTTCAGTTGCTACCACTGGCTTGGCACCTTACAAACAAGTTTTATCACAAGGCTTTGTGTTGGATGACAAGGGACACAAGATGTCTAAATCACTTGGCAATGTTATTTCACCAAATGACGTTATCAAGAAGATGGGTGCCGAAATTATTCGTCTCTGGGTAGCTCAAGCAGATACTTCTTCTGATGTTGCCGTATCGTATGATATTTTGAGTCAATCTGCAGAAAGCTACCGTAAGATTAGAAATACCTTCCGTTACATGTTGGCCAACACAAGCGATTTTGATCCGGAAGAAAATCGGATTGCTTATGAAGATTTGCGTTCTGTCGACCAATACATGGAAGTAAAGCTCAATGATTTGATTAGAGACTGTCTTGCTGCTTACGATAAATATGACTTCTCAACTGTCTTCAAGAAGGTCTTTAACTTTATTTCAAATGATCTTTCATCATTCTACTTAGACTTTGCTAAGGATGTTCTTTATATTGAAGCTAAAGACAGTCATGCACGTCGTTCAATGCAAACTGTAATTTATGATGCTGCAGTTAAATTAGCTAAAATTTTAACACCAATCTTGCCACACACGATGGAAGAAGTATGGAGCTTTTTGAAAGAAAAAGAAGACTATGTCCAACTTGCTAACATGCCAGAAGTTGTAACTTACGAAAATCGTGAAGAATTGCTTGAAAACTGGCATAAATTCATGAATCTTCGTGATGATGTTTTGAAGGCATTGGAAGACGCAAGAAATAATAAACTGATTGGTAAATCATTTGAAGCAGCTGTTACGATCTATCCTGATAAAGAAACTAAGGCAATGCTCGATGATTTGAAGGCAAACTTCAGAGAAATTTTGATTGTTTCTAAGCTAACAATTGTTTATGGTGAAGCTCCAGCAAATGCTGAAAAGCTTAATAATGCTGCAATTGTTGTTGAACACGCAGAAGGCGAAGTTTGTCCACGTTGTCGAATGATCAGAAACGACATCGGCAAGGATCCAAAATTGCCAATGCTTTGTGGTCGTTGTGCTGAAATTGTTGAGGCTAATTTCCCAGAAGCTGTCGAAGAGGGACTTGAGAAATAATGCGTTTAGGAACAGTAAAACAGTTTGATGAAGGAAGCAGCTATGGTTTTATCACCGATGAGCAGAACCATAAGTCTTACTTTGTCTTCTATACTGCTATTAAAGAAGAAGAATATAAACGATTAGAGGTTGGCCAAAGAGTGAAATATCAATTAGCGCAAGGCAAAAATGGTTTGCAATGCGTGAATGTATATTTGGCTGACTAATTAAGATAGGTGGAAGTTTGAATGGATTTAAAAGAAACAGAAATTTCTTCTCAAACCATATTTAAGGGTCGAATTGTTGATTTATATGTTAGAACAATTAAGCTCCCAAACGGAGAAACTTCAACGCGAGAAGTAGTTAAGCACCAGCCTGCAGCGGCAGCAATTGCAATTGATGATAAAAAGCAGATGCTGCTGGTTAAGCAATGGCGTGAGCCAATTAAAGCCTTAACTCTTGAAATTCCGGCTGGTTTAATTGACGAAGCAGATAATAGTCCGCTAGATGCAATTAAGCGTGAGCTTAATGAAGAAGGCGGCTATGAAGCTGATTATTGGGAAAAAGTAGCAGAATTTTATTCTTCTGTTGGTTTTACCGATGAAAAGCTGTATCTTTTCTATTGTGATACTTTAACCAAGCTGCAAGAAAAGCGTTCGCTTGATGCAGACGAGTTTTTGACTGCAGACTGGTATAGTTTGGATGATTTAAAAAAGTTAATGTCTGAAGGCAAAATTGTTGATGCTAAAACGGTTTATGCCATTACATTTTGGGAGAATATGTTATTAACTAGTGCCCAAGATACGAAGGAAAAAGATGGCTGAAAAACGTTCTGATTACCGCAGACAACAATCAAGAAAAAAAGGTAAAAAGCTTTTACATCATATTAGATCGGCTTTTGCTGATCAAGATAGCACCGAAGAGAAAGTAGACGTCAATCCGGAATTTCAAAGAACTCAAACGGAGAGACGATACTTTACTGATGATGGTCAAGAATTTGCAAATAATTCTGAACCAATTGATACTGGCTTGTCGCGAGAAGATAAGAGTTTAAGACTGAAAAAGAGATTGAATCGTGCTATTCTGATAGTGTTCGTTCTGATCATATTAGTGCTTTTGGCACTGTTTCATTTATAAAAAGAATAGAGGAAAAGTATGAAGATTGCGATTATTGTCCCAATGGAAATTGAGGCTGCTTATTACCGCAAATACTTTCACTCAGAAGATAAGGAAATGTTCGGATCAACTGTATTCGAACATTTTTCTGTTAATGGTAACGATGTTTACATTGGCTTGAGTGGAATTGGCAAAGTGCAAGCAGCTATGAATTTGGCTAGTTTATTGAGCAACGTTGATATTGACATGATTTTTATGACAGGTTCAGCTGGTTCAATGAATCCCGACGTTCATAAAGAAGATTTGATTCTTCCTAGCGAATTTGCATACCATGATGCGCATAATACGATGGCGGGTGATTATGTTGAAGGACAGATTCCACAACAACCTGCACGCTTTAAGCTTGATTCACCTGAAAGAGCAAAATTTGGCCAATATTTAAAGTCTAAGGGCGTTGATTATAAGGAAGGCTTAGTTGTAACTGGTGACTCATTTATTGCGTCTGATGCACAAAAGAAGACAATTAAGAAGAATTTTCCAGATGCACTTGGCGTAGAAATGGAAGGAGCAGCTTTCGCACAAGTCGCATATCACTTCAATAAGCCTTTGATTGCGATGCGAGCAATCTCTGATAACGGTGATGAAGACGCCAATGAAGACTTTGACGCTTTTGTTAAAAAAGTTGGAGCTAAGGCTGCAAAATTAATCTGTGATTATGTAGAGGAGATTGATTAAATGAGTGAGATTTACTTAGATAACGCTGCTACGACACCAATGTCGCCAAAAGTAATCGATGTGATCACTGACCAAATGAAAAATGATTTTGGCAATGCTTCTAGCACGTATCAACTGGGCAGACAGGCAAGACATGTTATCGATCAGGCACGTCATCAGATTGCGCAGGCGATTAATGCTCAAGATGGTGAGATCATCTTTACTTCTGGCGGCTCAGAAAGCAATAATACAGCTATTTTTGGTACAGCTTACAGTCGCAAAGATATCGGCAAAAAAATAATTACCACTAAAATTGAACACCCTTCCGTTTTAAATCCGATGAAGAGATTAGAGAAACAAGGCTACGAAGTGGTTTATCTTGATGTCGACGAAAGCGGACATATTTCTCTTGATCAGTTGAAAAAGGAACTAACTCCGGACACGATTTTGGTTTCAATCATGGCTGTCAATAATGAAGTAGGCTCAATTATGCCAATTCAAAAAATTGGTGAGCTAGTGGCTGATAGCAATGCTTATTTTCATGTAGATGCCGTTCAAGGGATGGGCTCAATTGATTTAGACGTTAAGAAGATGAAGATTGATTTCTTGTCCGTTTCTGCGCATAAAATTAATGGACCTAAATTCTTAGGCTTTTTATATGAAAATAGCAAGATAACGATTCCTGACCTGGTACTTGGTGGGGAGCAGGAGATGAAGCGAAGAGCCGGAACGGAAAACGTTCCTGGTATTGCCGGCTTTGGCGAAGCTGTTAAAGAGTTAATGACGATGGGCCATGCCTCTCTGCAAAAGAAATATAAGCATTTTCAAGATATTATTTTGAATACGCTTGATAAAGCAGGGATCAAGTATCATATTAATGGTGGACGAGGAGAAAATGTCTCTCATCACGTCTTGAATTTGCAGATTGATGGTGTCTCCACTACTGTTTTGCAAACGATGCTTGATTTAAATGGCTATGCAGTGTCTGGCGGATCAGCATGTACAGCAGGTTCACTAGAGCCTTCACATGTTTTGATTGCTTGTTTTGGAGCTGATTCTCCTAGAATCAAGGAATCTATCCGGATTTCTTTTGGTCGTTACAATACAGATGAAGAAGTCAGCCGGTTTGCAAAGAAATTGGCAGAAATTGCTCAAGAAAAACAATCCAGTGAAAAATAGTTGCTTTCAAAAAGAAAGTGACTTATTATTAATAAGCGAGGAATTAAAATGGCAAATACAGTTGTGATTAATGGTGATAAACGAAAATTCACTTTGAGTCCGGATATTAAGTTATATGCTTTAATTGATGCAGGCTTTATGAAGACTGCTAAAGGCAATTTTAACTATGAACATCCCTTGTATAATGATTCACCTTATAATGCGCCAACTAAGCTCAAGATGACAATCAACAAGGAGTTGTCACATCTGACCATGGTTGTTACTGATCGCAATGGTTTGCAAAAGGTTAATATTTTTAAGAACAAGCAATTGGCCCCAACTGTCGATCTTTTAAATTATATTTTGAAAGATTTGGAGGAGCGTAAAATTATTGTTCCAGTAAAGGATTGATTTTTGATGGTAGATAATAAGAAAAAAAGAGTCGTTGTCGGCATGAGTGGAGGCGTGGATTCTTCTGTTTCTGCACTTCTTCTTAAACAACAAGGCTATGACGTAATTGGCGTCTTCATGAAAAATTGGGACGACACCGATGATGCTGGTGTTTGTACCGCAACTGAAGATTATGAAGATGTTAAAAAAGTTGCTGATAAAATCGGCATTCCTTATTATTCAATCAATTTTGAAAAAGAATATTGGCACCGGGTTTTTGAGTATTTCTTAAACGAATACAAAAAAGGCAGAACGCCTAACCCCGATGTTATGTGCAATAGCCAAATCAAGTTTAAATCGTTCCTAGAATTCGCTATGGATCTGGATGCTGACTATATTGCAATGGGACACTATGCTAAGACTGTCAAAGATGAAAATGGAATCGTGCATATGATGCGCCCTAAAGATGGCAATAAGGATCAAACATATTTCTTAAGTCAGTTGAGTCAAGAGCAAATTAAAAAAGTTATCTTTCCTTTAGCTGATTTAATTAAGCCACAAGTACGTGAAATTGCACTTGCCAATGGTTTAGCTACGGCCAAGAAAAAAGATTCAACTGGAATTTGTTTCATTGGTGAAAGAAACTTTAGAAAGTTCTTGAGTGAATTTTTGCCAGCAAAATCTGGAAAAATGGTGACGCCAGATGGTCACGTAGTCGGTGAGCACGCTGGATTAATGTATTACACAATTGGTCAAAGACAAGGTTTAGGACTGGGGTCTACCAAACAATCAACAGATCCATGGTTTGTTGTCGGTAAAGATTTGAAGAAGAATGAATTGATCGTTGAGCAAGGCTATGACAGCAAATTGCTTTATGCTACTGAACTTAAGGCAAGTGACATGTCATTCTTCACTGGCAAGCCTGATCATGATGTTGAATTTCATTGTTCTGCAAAGTTTCGCTATCGTCAATGTGATGTTGGCGTTACTGTAAAATATCACGCGGCAGATAATAGAGTTGATGTTTTTTTTGATGAACCAGCGCGTGCAGTAACGCCTGGTCAAGCACTTGTGCTTTATAATGGCGAGGAGTGCTTGGGTGGCGGCTTTATTGACGCGGCTTACCAACATGAAAAGCAGCTGCAATTAATTTAATTAGAACAAACAGAGATAAAACGAGCAAAGTTTTATCTCTGTTTTTATTTTGAAAGAAAAATTTTGATGGTAAACTAATATTGTATAGACCAATATGTGAGAAAGGAAATCAATGATGTATAAACTTATTGCCTGTGACCTTGATGAAACCTTAATCAGTGATGATTCAACAATTTGTGAACGCAACCGCGAGGCAATCAAAAAGGCACTGTCACTAGGAGTAAAATTTGTTCCGGCAACGGGCAGAGGCTATGTTGCAATTGCTAATATTTTAAAAGAGCTGAACTTGTACAATAAGGCTGATGAATACGTGATTTCTTTTAATGGTGGCTGCATTAGTGAAAACAAGGATAATCAGATTTTAAAATTTACTGGCATCCCTTTTAAGAAGGCAGAAGAGTTATTTAATATTGGCAAGAACTTTGACGTCTGCATTCACGTTTATACTAAGGAAAAAGTATACTTGTACCATGCTAGCGATAATGAATTTGATTATATGAAAGTACGTCATCCTGTTGAAAAGATTGATGATCAAACTGATCTTAGCTTCTTAAAAGGTGAAAAAATTGCCAAGATGATTTATGGCAATCAAAATATGAACTATCTTCATGAAGTAGCAGATAAGATCAAAAACGAAACCGCTGATTTAGATGTTTCATATTCATCTAACAGATTTTTGGAATTAAATCATGCTGGCATCAATAAGGGTACCGGTTTAATCTGGTTAGCTGATAAGCTTGGCATTAAGCCTGAAGAAACAATGGCGCTTGGTGATAACTGGAATGATCTGTCAATGATTCAAGCTGCTGGTTTAGGAATTGGGATGCAAAATGCCGTTCCTGATATGAAAAAGGACTGTGATTTTATTACTGCAGCTAATAACAATCAAGGCGGGGTTGGCGAAGCAATTGAACGGTTTATTTTAAAGCCAGCTAAGGATTAAACTTAAGTCATATTTTTGCTACAATGGTCTCTAAGGAGATAAAAATTATGCAAATTTATTTTGTTCGTCATGGAAAAACTGAATGGAATTTAGCCAGTCGCTTTCAAGGTGGTCACGGAGATTCACCCCTATTGCCCCAAAGTCTAAAAGATATCCAAAAACTTGGACAGCATTTAAAAGGCACCAAGTTTCGTGGTATTTTTGCTAGCCCTCTTCAAAGATCTTTTAATACGGCTCAGGGCATAGATGATGCAATGAACGCTAAGTTGCCAGTAGTGATTGATGAACGCTTGCGTGAGTTCAATTTGGGCGATATGGAAGGCATGAAGTTCGACGATGCTGCCAAAAAGTATCCTAAACAAATTGATAACTTTTGGCATCATCCTGATCAATACGATCCACGAGAATTGCATGGCGAAACCTACGAACATGTTATTGCACGCGGCAAAGATTTTGCTACAGAAATGGCTCAGCGTTTTCCAGAAGATGACGATAAAATCTTGGCAGTTAGTCATGGTGCTGCTTTATCAGCAATCATGGGTGGTTTATTAGGCTATCCTTTAAAAGACGTACGTAAACGTGGCGGCTTGAGCAACACTAGTTTGACGGTTCTGGAGACTAAAGATGGTGGCAAAACTTTTCATCCGGTAATCTGGAATGAGACGGATTATTTAGGAAGAAAACTTTCAAAAACTGATTCACTTTAAAATGGATAAAAAAATAGCAGACTTATATGACGCGGGCAAAGTTGACCGCGCCATTCATTTATTAATTCAAAAAATTGATGATCACCCGCAAAATGTTGAAAACTATTTGCAGTTATCGACATACTTGCTTGAGCAGGGCAGCAGCGATCAAGCACAAAAGCTGCTTGAACAGGCTGAACATTTGGTAAAAAAGCCTCAAGAGCTCTACTATAATCTGGCTGTTTGTTATTACAGTCAAGGTGATTTTGATAAAGCTTTGGCTTTGCTTGATCAAATTGAAAATGATGATTTGACTTTATATCAAAAAGCACTAGTTTATTTAAAACTGGGACAGGGTCAAAAGGCACTTGCATATGCATTAACCATCAAAAAAATTGACGAGCGAGTTTTAGAACTGATTGGCGATATTTGGCTTAGTCTAGGCAATTTAAAACAGGCTGAGACAAGCTATCTAAAAATTCCAGAAGAAAAAAGAACAGCAAAAGTTTATTTTCTTTTGGGAGTTAGTTTATTCGCTGATAATCGTGATCAAGCAGAAAAGTATTTTGCTCAGGCAAAACAAATGGATCCAAAATATTATCAAGAAACGCAGCAGCAATATGGTAATTTACTAGGCTTAATAAGCGGCAAGGACAATTAAAATGGTTAAATTTACAGGAAAAGTCAACGGCATTGTCTTTGAAAATGATCAGGATATGTTCAAAATCCTTGATGTAGAAATACTTGGCAAACTTGAAGGCTATCCTCGTGATGAAATAAAGGTCACTGGCAGCTTTGGCGAAATCCAGATTGCAGGACGCTATCAATTTGATGGTCGCCTGATTATGCATGACAAATTTGGTCTGCAATTTCGTTCAGATAGCTATCAACAAGTGATGCCACATGAGGAAGGCAGTTTGACCAAATATTTAAGTTCAAACAAATTTCCTGGCATCGGCTTAAAAGCTGCAGGAAAAATTATTGATGAACTTGGACTTAATGCCTTGGATGTTTTGAAAAATAATCCTGCTAAGATCGATACCTTGGCCTTAACGCAAAAGCAGAAGGACAGTCTTTTATCAGGAATTAATTCAATGGACTCCTTTTCAGAGATAATTTTAAAATTAGCCCAATATGGCGTTAAGAAGAAGGTTGCCACTCGTCTATATCAGTTCTATCATGGCGAGGCCTTAAAAAAGCTGCAGCAAAATCCCTATGCAGCGATTGCTGAAGTGCAAGGCTATGGCTTTAAAACGGCAGATATCATTGGTCGTGAATTAAATATTAAGGCCGATGATCCTAAGAGAATCCAAGGGGCAGTTTATCAAGTTTTAATTGATGCTTTAACCAGCAGTGGCGATACTTATGTTGGATTAGCTGAATTGTTAACTGAAAGCAGTAAAATGCTTGATATTTCGGCCTTTGATCCAATTGCTAAAGAAGTAAATACGCTGCAAAAGAACGGTAAAGTTGTCGTTGATGGTGAAAATGCAGCTATATCTAATATTTATGAAACTGAAGTAAATATTGCCCGAACGCTAAAAAATTTAGTACAACGCCGGCAAGACCAGCATGACGAAACATACTCTGATAGCGAGATGGAAGATGCTATTGAAGAAGCTGAAAAAAAGTTAAAAATCAAGTATGATGATACACAAAAGGCTGCAATCAAAAATGCTTTGAATAATCCAGTTTCGATTTTGACAGGTGGTCCCGGAACTGGGAAAACAACGATTATTAACGGCATCTTGCTGTCTTTACGGCAGTTGGCCGATATTCCAGCTTCTGCATTATACAGTGAAGACCCACCGTTTTTACTAGCTGCACCAACAGGCAGAGCAGCTAAAAGAATGAGTGAAATCACCGGCATTGCTGCAAAAACTATTCACCGGTTGCTTGGTCTAGGAATTGGCGAAACGGATGAAGCCGAACTTAACGAATTGAATGGAGAAATTTTAATTATTGATGAGATGTCAATGGTTGATATGTTCCTGTTTAAGCAATTGGTCTCTAGCATCAATCAAACTCGGCATATCGTCTTTGTTGGAGATAAGGATCAGCTGCCATCAGTCGGAGCTGGGAATGTTTTTAGTGATCTGATCAAATCACATGCTTTTCCAACAACGATTTTGAAACAAATTCACCGTCAAGGCGATGATTCGACGATTATTACCTTAGCCCATGACGTAAATGACGGCAAAAATCAGGATGAGCTGTTCAAGAAAACCAAAAACTATTCATTTATCCCTTGTCAGCCGCAAGTAGTCGGAGATGCTGTCGGACAAATTGTCGAATTGGCGTTAAAACGGGGGTTTTCTAAAGATGATATTCAAGTCCTCGGTGCAATGTATCACGGCAATGGTGGCATTATTAATTTGAATGATATTTTGCAGGAAATTATGAATCCACCAAAAGCCAAAAGCAAACAGGTTGAGGCTCATAACGAAAATTTCCGTATTGGTGATCGAGTTTTGCAGCTGCAGAACAATCCTGAAAAAGACATTTACAACGGACAGATTGGTAAAGTCGTCGGCATTGATGATCACAGTTCCGATAAATGTTTGATTGCCAATTTTGATGAACGTGAGGTTGAATTTAATAAAAAAGACCTGTCTGATTTGACACGGGCTTACGCAATTACTATTCATAAATCACAAGGGTCTGAGTTTCCGCTGGTAGTTTTGAATTTAACTATGCAAAATTACGTCATGCTAAAAAGAAATCTTCTTTATACAGCAATTACGCGAGCGGAGAAGAATCTCGTGCTAGTAGGTGAGCCGCGAGCATATATTACGGCTTTGAATACTCCTGGCAATGATCGAAAGACCGGCTTAACTGCAAAGTTTCAAAAAGAACTGAAAGTTGATCAGTCAAATGATGATGCTGCAAAAAAGCTGCCACCAAAATCAGCAGAACAAGAAGATTATATTTTAACTAAAGAAAAAATCTATTCAGGTGAAATTGATCCAATGATTGGGATGCAGGATATTAGCTTAAAAGCTCGTTAATCGCTTCTAAAAGCCAGTAAAATAAGTTAAAATATTAGATGTTAGAGTCAAAGTCCAATGTCATTCGCCCTAAGTTTAGCTTGGGGCTTTTGTTTTGGGAAAAGAAGAATTGCAATGAGTTCATATTATGAATTAAAATGGCGCGATGAAGATTTATCTAAATATTCAACAGATAAGCTCTACTTTATTTGGAATGTAGTTAAGCAGCCGCTTCGCCCTGAATATCGACAAATGCTAGGAGAATTAAAGTGGCGTCAAGCTAAGAAGAAGCAAACGAATGCTTTAGCCAAAATTAAAGAGATTATTTCTTTGCGGACAGATAGAAATGAATTACGTAAAGCTTGGTTGAAGTTGCATCCGCAAGCTAAAAAAGAAAGAACAGGGAAAACCATCTCCGAATTAGCGCAGATGCTGCCAGAAATTTCGAAGCAATTAGGGGCTTTTATTGAACTAGAAAATATTGAAATAAAATACTTTGGCAGTGACGGTGAACCTTATTATGAATTGACAGATTTTAGGGATGTCTTTCCGAATAATTACTTAAAGAGTGGTTTTAAAAAATATGGAATTGCCGAAAAGAAGTTTTTACAACTAATAGGTAAAGCGCATCAAGAACAATATCGAAAATTACGCCAGCAAATTGAGCTTGAAGAAAACGAAAATGGCGAAATCATTATTCCATATTATGATGCGGTTGAGTTAAAACATATTTTGGAAGAAGCAGGTTAGAGCAAAATATTTTTAAGGAGTGCGAACAAAAGGTGAAGCTTAAAGCAGAATTTATTCAAAGTGAACTTGGCAATTGGGTTGCAAGAAATACCGCTGTTATTCCGGTTAGTTCAGATACCTTTGAAGTGGCGACAACTGAAATTGATTCTTATGGTGACACGATTTATTGCTTTGTTAAACAGGTTGATAATTTGTATCAAATTAGCGATGAGGGTCGAATGCTTTTCAAACTGGATCCAGGTGCAAGCGATCAAGAACTTTATGAAACAGCAGAAGCAATTGCGATAGGGGCCGGTTTTGATTATGATGAAAAGCATTGTGAAATCTCGGTAACAACCGATCAAGATAATTTAGCGCAAGCGATTGTTAAATTATCACAGCTTCAATTGGCAATATCATATTTGGGTTAAAAAAAGCTTGGTTATAAAATAACCAAGCTTTTTATTGTCTTAGATTAAATGAGTCAATTTGAAATGCAACTTTGAATTTTTGCTTTTTTTGATCTTGGCCGTCAATTTGGCCATATTCTGGCTTAGAAGTGACAATTTCAATTTTACTGCCGGCAATGTCATGAAAATGCGGATCATAAACATGAGAGCCGTCCTTTAACAATTTAGCAAAAAGGCGAATAAACTTATGCAAACTCGGCTTTTGAACAACGACCGCATCTAAATGATGGCTGTGAATGTTAGCTGAAGGCAAAATTGCAAATCCACCGCCAAAATATGGATGATTTGTGGTAGTGACAAAGTAGACATCATCGTATTGCAATATATGATTGTCCTTTGTTACTTTGACGGAGAAAGTGTCCTGTCGGCAAAGTACGTTAATAATATTAGACGCGTAAATTAAATTGCCGAGATGAAGCTTATTCAATTTTTCCTTCATTTTTTGATGATTGCTGCTGTACACGACAAAAGCATCAAACCCAATCCCAAAATTATTTACAAAATAATATGGTCGGTTGTTTTTTAACGAAGAAATAAACTTGCCGCAGCCAACTGGATGATAATCTAAATTTTGTAAAAGTCGATTTACCAGTTCTTCCGGCTTTTTTGATAAATGAGCGGCACGTGCAAAATCATTGCCAGAACCAGCAGGGAGATAGGTAATTGGCGTTTCGGGATGATTTGAAGTTTTTAATTCCATTGAGAACTTCGTTTAAAGATCCATCTCCGCCAATAACAATCAAAATTTCATTTTCTGGATGGGCGAGGTTGCCATAGTTTTTAGCTAAGCTGATTAATTCTCCAGAATAATTGCTTACTTGGTAATCAAAGGGTAGGAGCTTCTCCTGCAAAACTTTGCTAAGCTCGGAAAAAGTCTCACAAGCTTGGCCATTGCCCGCCACGGGATTCAAAAGTAAATGTATTTTTTTAATATTTTGCATTTTTGACTTGTTTTTCTAAAAAAAGAAAACCCTTGCGGGCTTCTTTTAAATTTATTTCTTTTCAACAATCATTGGTAAAATCATCGGACTTCTTTCTGTCTTGGAATATAAAAAGTCAGAAAGGTTTTCAATAATTGCCTTACGAATATCGCTATCTTTAGGCTTATCCGTTTTAGCCATTTCATTTCTGAGAACGTGGTAAACATGTTTTTGTGCCTGACTAATTAATTCAGTAGATTCGCGCATATAAACGAATCCACGACTTAAAATATCAGGTCCAGCTAAAACGCACTTATGTTTATAATCGACAGTAGCAACAGCTACAACTAATCCTTCTTCAGATAGAATTTGTCGATCATGAACAACTAAGTTGCCTACATCTGCTGTACCTGAAGTATCAACATAGACATCACCAGCTGGAATATGACCGGCAATTCTTGCTCCTTCAGGCCCAAAGCAGACTACTTCACCATTTGATAAAACAAATGTGTTGTCAGCTGGAACGCCAGCTTCTTGTGCAAGTTCGGTATGAATAACCTGCATTCTGTATTCACCGTGAACAGGAATCATGTACTTAGGTTTAGTTAACCGAACCATCATCTTTAATTCTTCTTGACCACCATGTCCAGAAGTGTGGACGTTGTTTACACGACCATGAATGACATGTGCGCCACCTTCCATTAACTTGTTAATTAAGTGGTTAACGCTTAATGTGTTTCCTGGAATTGGGTTAGATGAGAAGATAACTGTGTCATCAGGCTGTAAACTGATTTGACGGTGAGTACCATTAGCAATTCTGGATAGGGCAGCTAATGGTTCACCCTGTGATCCAGTACATAAAATCATTGCCTTTTCAGGTGGCGTATGATTAATTTCATCCGCATCGACAATCAAACCTTCAGGCAAATTAAGATAGCCTAAATCAATCCCATTTTGTACGCCATTTTCCATGCTTCGACCAAAGATGGCAACTTTTCTGCCAGTATCAATTGCAGCTTGAATAGCTGTTGATACACGGTAAAGATTTGAAGCAAAGGTAGCAAAAATGATTCTGCCTTTAATTCCAGTGATCATGTCATGCAAAGATTTAGCAACAAATCTTTCAGACTTGGTAAATTGCTGTACTTCGGCGTTGGTTGAATCAGACAATAAAGCTAGGACGCCTTCATCGCCAAGCTTGGCCATTTTTTGAAAGTCTGGAGCCGGCTGATCCATTACTGGTGTTAAGTCAAATTTAAAGTCACCAGTAAAGACTACTGCTCCAAGTGGAGTATGAACAGCAATTCCCAAAGTGTCAGGAATAGAGTGAGTAGTTCTAAAGAAGGAAACACTTAATTTATTGAATTTTAAAACTGTATCTTCATGTTCTTCATGAAGCTCAGTTGTATTCAAAATACCGTGTTCTTCTAACTTGCCTTTGATTAAAGCTAAAGCAAATGGAGTTGCGTAGACAGGAATTTCAGGAATTTTTTCCAATAAAAATGGAATGCCTCCGATGTGGTCTTCATGTCCGTGACTAACAACTAGTGCTTTAATCTTTTTACGATTTTTAACCAGGTAGGAATAATCAGAAATAACATAATTGATACCTAGTAAATTGTCTTCGGGAAACTTAATGCCACAATCCATGATAATAATTTCATCTTGGTATTGGACACAGTACATATTTTTACCGATTTCGTGCAGACCCCCGATGGCGAAAACGGCAACTTCATTATTTTTTATTCGCACTCTTATTACTTCTTATCGAACGACGTTAATTTAAAATCAGCGTGTTCTTTTTCGTACTTTAAAGAGTTTCCAGTTAATTCTTGGATGAGTTCAATGTTGTAGGGGGTATTATCCTCAACCAATGTTCTTGCTTCGACTTGGTTGTCTGCCTCCATGTAAAGAGTTTGTGTTGTTTCTCTACGTGGGTTAACAATCTTGTCTTTTTGATATAAAACTTTGTAGATCATATTTATAATCTCCTTAATTTATTGTAAAAAACGTTCTCAAAATGAATATTTATAAAAAATATTCTATAGCTAATAAAAATTTTATCATAATTAATAAGGTAAGTATAGAAAAAAGCTAAGTGTTATGACTTTTTTAAAAACAGAGAATATGTTGACTATAAATAACAAAAGGACTACCATAAGACATGGTAAATAGCTTTTATAACTCATTTACTTGAAACAAAGAAGCCTCTTCGATCTTCTTAATTCCTACATAAACCAAAAAGCTGTTGGCCCAGTCACCCAACGGCTTTTTTCTTTATGAAATTTTTAACCTAAAAAAAGCACTGACCTAAATCATTGGTTAGTGCTTTGTTATTTTATTGTCTTAAAAATAACATATTAAGAAATGACGATGGTGCTTTCGTCCAAATGGAATGGGTCTTGCTTGTTGATCCGATCGTAAAAAAGGTGACCGTTAAGGTGGTCAATTTCGTGACTGGCAACAATTGCAGGATAGTCTTTTAAGCGAATTGTTTTTTCTTCACCATCTACAGTGAAGTAGTGAATAGTTAATTTATCTGGACGAGGAACGTAACCATCAATTTCTTTATCAACACTTAAGCAGCCTTCACCTTCACTTAAGCAAACTTTTCTGACAGATTCAGAAATAATTTCTGGATTTACAAACGTTTCTTTAAAAAGAATGTTTCCCTTGTCATCTGGAACAAGCAAGGAAGCCATTTGTACGCTTTCGTCGACTTGAGGAGCGGCCAAACCAACGCCGGCACGAAGTTGATGTTTTTCAGCAATTTTAGGATCTTGTGAATTAATTAAATATTCCATCATATCTTTTGCTAATTGCTTGTAATGATCGCTAAGTGGAAAAGTAAGTGGTTGCGCAACTTTACGTAAAACGGGATTTCCGTCACGCGTAATATCTTTCATTAAAATCAATTTGATATCTCCTTTATAATCATTTTGTCTCAATATTATTTTTACCATAAATTAATAAGCAATGTCTAATTTTTGCCAATAAAAAAGATAAAATGAAAAATTAGTCTTAAACGTTGACCACCATAAGCTTAGGTGGTAAAATTACAAAACGTAACTATACAGATAGAAATGCACTTCGATAAAGCGTAATGCGCTACCGAAACTGTGACCGGGTCACAGTTTTTTTATTGAAGATGGGGAGGAATACTTTTGTCAGAAAAAAGAAGAGACGATCTTAGAAATATCGCTATTATTGCCCACGTTGACCACGGTAAAACTACTTTGGTTAACCAATTATTGGAGCAATCTGATACTTTGCCAGAACACATGAATCTGGAAGATCGTGCAATGGACTCAAATGCTATTGAACGTGAACGTGGTATTACTATTTTGTCAAAGAATACTGCTGTTAAGTACAAGGATACTACTATCAACATTTTGGATACGCCAGGACACGCCGACTTCGGTGGTGAAGTAGAGCGTATCATGCACATGGTTGACGGAGCTCTTTTGCTTGTTGATGCATACGAAGGCCCAATGCCACAGACTCGTTTCGTTTTGAAAAAGGCTCTCGAAGCTGGTGTTAAGCCAATCGTTGTCTTAAACAAGATTGACCGACCAGGTGCACGTCCTAAGGAAGTTTTGGATGAAGTTCTTGAACTCTTTATTGAATTAGGAGCTAATGATGAACAACTTGACTTCCCAGTAGTATATGCTTCAGCTTTGAATGGTACTTCATCTTATGATCCAGATCCAGCAAAGCAAGAACATACTATGGATCCTATTTTTGATACTGTTATCAAGAATATTCCAGCCCCAGTTGATAATTCAGACGAACCTCTTCAATTCCAAATTACTATGCTTGATTGGGATGACTACGTAGGTCGTATCGGTGTTGGTCGTATTTACCGTGGTAAGGTAAAGGTTGGCGACAACATCACTGTTATGAAGCGTGATGGCTCAACGCAAAACTTCCGTGTTACTAAGTTGTTTGGTTTCTTCGGTTTAAAGCGTAATGAAATTAAAGAAGCTAAAGCAGGCGACATTATCGCTATTAGTGGTATTAACGATATTTATGTTGGTGAAACGATTGCTTCAGCTGATCACCCAGAAGCTTTGCCTCTTCTTAAGATTGATCCACCAACACTTCAAATGGACTTTGTTGCTAATGATTCACCATTTGCTGGTCGTGAAGGTGACCAAGTAACTCCTAAAAAGCTTGAAGATCGTTTAATTCGCCAAACTCGTACTGATGTTTCATTAAAGGTTGAACCAACTGACCAATTAAACGCTTGGACTGTTTCTGGTCGTGGTGAACTTCACCTTTCAATTTTGGTTGAAGAATTACGTCGTGAAGGCTTTGAATTACAACTTTCACGTCCTAAGGTAATTTATCGTGAAATCGACGGCGTCAAGTGTGAACCATTTGAAGCTGTTCAAGTTGATACTCCAGATGAATACGTGGGTGGCGTTATTGACTCACTTTCACAAAGAAAAGGTACCATGCAAAACATGGAAGCAACAGGAAATGGTCAAACTCGTTTGGAATTTCTTGTTCCTTCACGTGGTTTAATTGGTTACAATAACGAATTTATGTCACAAACTGGTGGTTATGGTATTTTGAACCACAGCTTTGACTCATACAAACCAATGATTAAGAACTGGGAACCAGGTCGTCGTAACGGTGCTTTGGTTTCAATCAACCAAGGTCAATCAACTACTTACGCACTTCAATCAGTTGAACAACGTGGTGTATTGTTCATTGGTGCCGGTGTTGAAGTTTACGAAGGTATGATCGTAGGTCAATCTTCTCGTGAACGTGATATCGCAGTTAACGTAACTAAGGGTAAGAACTTAACTAACACCCGTGCTGCAGGTAAAGACCACGCAGCTGCCATTAAGACTCCAAAGAAGATGACTTTGGAAGAAGCTATCGAATTCTTGAACGATGATGAATACTGTGAAGTAACTCCTAAGTCAATTCGTCTTCGTAAGAAGATTTTGAACACTTCAGAACGTCAAAAGGCAGACAAGAGACGTAACCGCGCTTAATTAAAGATTTGAACAAAAGCCATCACTGTTATGCAGTGTTGGCTTTTTTGTTTTATAATTAAACAAGCATATTTATTTAAAAAGGAGACAGCAGCGGTGCGTCGAAAAATACATTATCTGAATTACAATATTTTTATTCCATATTTGCTTTTAGTGATTATGGGTGTGATCTTAGTTTACTCAGCTAGTTCTGACATTTTGTTGCAAAATGGTTTTAAACCTTCAACATATGGAATTAAACAAGCAATTTTCGCTGCCGTAGCCTTTTTCATATTTGGAATTCCATTTTTTGCTTTAAAATTGGAAGTTTTCAAGAATAAAAAGTTTGTTATGTACTTCCTGTTGATTAGTTTGGCTATGCTGGCCTTCTTGGTTGGATTAAAAATTGTTAAAGGCTCAAGCGCTGCCGTTAATGGGGCTGTTGGATGGATAAATTTAGGTTTCATTAACTTGCAGCCGCTTGAAGTAGCTAAGCTTTCGCTTGTTCTTTATTTAGCCTATGTCTTAGATCGACGTGATGGCAAATTAGTGAAAGGACATATTTGGTCAAATTTAGCTCACCCTGCTTTAATGACTGCAATTATGATGGCTTTGGTCATCGTTGAACCAGATTTTGGGGGAACAGCAATTTTATTCATGATTGCATTGGTAATGTTTTCTGTTTCTGGTATTCCAGCTTCTCTAGCTATTCGCTGGTTGATTGCAATCGTAATCGCTGTTTTTGCAGTCTTTTTCCTAGTTATTTTCTGGAATCCTAAATTTTTGCAAACCAGTTATCAATTTCAAAGACTACTTTCCTTTTTGCATCCCTTTGAATTGGAACGTAAGGGCGGTGCCCAGTTGGTAAACTCTTATTATGCAATTCATAATGGCGGGCTCTTTGGCGTAGGGTTAGGAAACAGTATGGAAAAACGGGGATATTTGCCAGAACCATATACTGATTTCATTTTATCGATTGCCGCAGAAGAACTTGGAGTAATTGGAGCTATTCTTATAATTGGATTATTATTTTACTTAATGTGGAATATTATGGAGGTTGGTATCCATGCTACCTCGCAGTTCAACGCTCTAGTTTGCTTCGGTGTCACGACAATTATTTTCACTGAATCACTTTTTAATATCGGTGCTGTAGTTGGTTTATTGCCGATCACGGGGGTTACGCTGCCGTTTGTTTCTTATGGTGGTTCATCCATGATTGTTTTGACTTGCTGTATTGCATTAGTACTGAATATTTCAACCAATGAAAAAATTAAGAAAGAGGAAGATGAGACAGTCGCATGAGCATTGATGAAGAATTGAAAGGAGCCGGTTTGCAGCAGCGTACTTGCTTATTGATCTACTTGTACAATGTTGGCGATCAATATAAGCTGAGAAAATATGGCAATATTGTCTATTTTTCTAATAAGATGAAATATTGCGTGCTTTACCTAGATAGTGAAGAAGCAAATAAAGTAAAAAATGAAATTGCTCATTTAGACTTTGTTGAGCGAGTTGAATTTTCTGATGAAGAAGACGTTGATTTAAGCAGCAGTCATATCGAACAGCAGATTGCAGATATGGCCAAAGAAGCTGAGATAAAATTACAATCAAAAAATGAGGATTTGTTGAAGTGAGAATCATATCAGGCAAATATGCAAAGCGTAATTTATTTACTTTAAAAAGTCGAAAAACCAGACCTACTAGTGATAAAGTTAAGGAATCACTTTTTAATTCTTTAGGTCAATTTTTTAACGGCGGTGAAGTACTGGATTTGTATGCAGGCAGTGGAGCATTAGGAATTGAAGCTGTTTCTCGCGGGTATAGTCATGCAACTTTAGTTGATATTAATTACGCTGCTGTTGAGATAATCAAGAAGAACGTTGCTTTAACGAAAGAAGAAGATAAGTTCTCTGTTTTTAAAATGCCAAGCAAAATGGCATTAAAAAAATTCGCTGAAAGCGGTAAAAAATTTGATTTGGTCTTTTTGGATCCGCCATATGCTAAACAGAAAATGAAGTCCGATATGATTGAGATGCTGAATAATAATCTTTTAAATGAGCGCGCAATTGTTGTTGCCGAAACTGATGATCAAACTGTTTTGCCAGAAATCGCTGGTTTTACTTTGATTAAAGATCATCATTTGGGCAAAACCATTGTCAGAATTTACCGAAAGGATTAAATTATGACGATTGCTTTATTTCCAGGAAGTTTTGATCCAATTACTAATGGACATTTGGATGTCGCTAAGAAGGCAGCGACAATGTTTGATAAAGTCTATGTAGTAATTATGACCAATACCAATAAACATTATCTTTTTAATTCGCAAGAACGTACTCAAATGGCTCAGGAAGCTCTTAAAGACATCCCCAATATCGAAGTTTTAGCAAAGCCTGACCAATTAACGGTTGATGTTGCCAGGCATTTAAAGGCTTCGGCTATCATTAGGGGAGTCAGAAACACTGAGGATTTTTTATATGAGCAGCAAATAGCAGGGATCAATGAACGACTTAACGATCAAGTTCACACAGTACTGCTGTTTACAGATCCTGAGAATAGTTTTGTTGCTTCAAGCATGATTAAAGAAGTAGCGCGATTTAATGGTGATATTGAACAATTTTTGCCTGCTAATGTTGCGGATGCACTTAAAAAGAAATTGAGATGATTTTATGAGTCAATCCAAGAATTATAAGACAAAAAAAGTAAGACGCAATTGGCTGATTGCTATCATTGTTGTCATTCTTTTAGCAATTATCGGCTGTTTGCCAACTAACTATTACATTGAAAGTCCCGGAGAAGTTTTCCCAGTTAGTGAATTTATTAAAACAAATAAGAAAAAAGCGAATAATTTAAACATGGTAACGGTAAGCATCAGTGCGCAACCGGTTAATGTTTTTCAATATTTGTGGAGTTTTACTCAGCACTACGATACTCGCGTTCCAAGTAAAGAATTTCTTGGAGGACAGACGAATAGTCAATATGAAGAATTGCAAAATTGGTATATGGAAACGTCTCAGCAGAACGCAATTTATTATGCTGCTAAAAAAGCAGGTTTAAAACCAAAATTGCATTATCTTGGCGTTTATGTAATGGCGATTCAAAATAATTCAAGCTTCAAAGGCAAATTGCAAATCGGCGATACGGTTTTAGGTGCTAACGGTCATCGCTTCCATTCAACCAAACAAATGATGACTTATTTAAATAAACAGAAAGTTGGCTCTAAAGTTACAATCACTGTTTTAAGAAACAAAGTAAAAAAGAATTACAGTGGGAAGATTGTCAAATTAAAGAATAGCACGCGTAAAGGTATCGGCATTCAATTATTAGCGCATTTAACAGTAACAACCAATCCGAAAATTGAAATTAATGCAGGTGCGATCGGCGGTCCAAGTGCTGGATTAATGTTCACGCTTGAAAGTTACGAAATTTTTACTCATCAAAATCTGGCTAAGAATCATAAAATAGCAGGTACTGGTACCATTGATGCTACTGGAAAAGTCGGAATTATCGGTGGGGTTGATAAGAAAGTAGTTGCTGCTGATAGAGCGGGGGCAGAAGTATTCTTTGCGCCAACAGATTCAACAGGGGTCAAAAAATCAAATACTAATTATGAAGTAGCCAAAAGAACGGCTAAGCGAATTCACAGTAAGATGAAGATTGTTCCAGTTGCTACTTTTTCAGACGCATTAAACTATCTGAAGAAAAATTATAAATAAAAACAAAAAAATTAGGCTCAGAAAAAAATTCTGAGCCTTTTTTTCGTATTTAAATAATGGGAGGTAGTTTATGAGTTTTGAAGAAATTAAAAACTGGATTATCGAAAAGAAAAATATTCTATTGATTGTTGGTGCAATTGTAGGCGTCATTTTCTTTTTACAGAAAAATGATCATTCAAACAGCAGCGAAGCTAATACCCTAATGTCTGAACAAGAAAACAGTTCGAGCAGTTTTAGCAGTGCGGCTTCAAGCAGTTCATCCGTTTCTCAAGCAAGCAGATATTCTTCATCACAAAATAAAGAAGTTACTTGTGATATTTCTGGTGCTGTAAAGCATCAAGGCATTTATACCTTAAAAAATGGTGCCAGACTGCAAGAATTGATTGAAGCAGCAGGGGGGTTAAAAAGCAATGCGCAGCTAAAAGCAATAAACAGGGCCCTGACTTTAAAAGATCAGGATAAGATTCATATTCCCTATAAGGGTGAAAAAGTAGATCCGGCAACGACCGTTTCTGGGAACAGCACTAGTGAAAAAAATGATGCTTCAAGCAGCAGTTCTAGTGATGGCGAAAAAATAAACATTAATACTGCAAGTGCGGCTGATCTGCAAAAATTAAATGGAATTGGAGAAAAAAGAGCAGAACAAATAATTGCTTATCGTGAACAAAATGGCGATTTTAAGAAGATTGAAGATCTAATGCAGGTCTCAGGAATTGGGGAAAAGACTTTTGCAGCACTCAAAGACCAATTGGCTATTTAATTTGCTTCAGCCAGGATATTTGCTGCTTTTTTGTTTTTTGACCGTCTCGGTTTCAATGCTATTTTTTATAGCTAAAAGCAAGTGTCAGCGAATAATTGTCTGTTTGTTGCTCATATATTTTGGTTATCTGTTATTTAAAAAATATGGGCGGAATTTATTAGTCTCAGCGGCTTTTTTAGCGATATTTTTCTTATTTGCATTCAAAAATAGTCAAATTAATGAAGTTTCTTTAAATGAAGATACCGTAGTTAAAGTGTATCCTGATCAAGTTAACATTAGCGATGACTGGATGTCTGCAACTGGTAGAGTTGGCAAAACTTCAATTTTAATTAGTGGAAAAATTGCCGCGGAACAAAAGCGCTTGCTAGCATCAGGCAAAACAGTACAAATAAATCATTTAAATGGTGAAGTATCTCAAATCTTGCCGGCAACAAATTTAGGAGAGGTAGATTATCGCAAATACTATGCCGAAAAGAGAATTTCTCAAAAAATAGAATTCAAAAATTGTCAGATGCAGCCGGTCAGCTTCGGCTTCAAGGAAAAGTTGCATCATTTAAGGTTTAATTTGCAACAATATTTTAGCCAGATGCCACCATTGCTGAGCTTTTTTACTAGCGAGTTGCTTTTGGCAGAAAATCCATCTTCTGATAAAACTATTATGAATAATTATCGCGATCTTGGCATCATCCATTTGCTTAGCATTTCAGGATTGCATGTTGGCATTTATACCTTAGTGATCAGTACGATTCTTTATTTACTGAAATTCACTGATCGACAAGTTTTTTTTGCCTGTGTGCTATTTTTACTCATTGGAATTTTCTTAAGTGCTGGACAGGCAGGCTTTGTGCGCGCTAGTTTGACTTATTTGCTGGGAGAAATCTTTTCTTTGCGCAAATGGAAGATTACAGGATTTGATCTCTTAGGATTAACCTGTCTTGTACATTTGCTGTTTTTGCCGTGTTTATTTATGAGCAGTGGAGCTATTTTAAGTTATATATTAGCTTTTGGTTTGCAATTAACCCAAGATAAGCAGGGACTGATGCAATCCTTTTTAATGAATCTTTTATTGACGCCATTTCTGTTCTTTTTCTTTTTTCAAGTAAATGTGTTAACAATTATTTTTAATAGTTTGGCAATACCATATTTTAATTTCGTGGTGATGCCGGCCTCGTTTTTAAACTTGGCAATTTTTAAGCTAAACCCAAGTTTAAGCTTCAAAATTGAACTGTTGCTACAGAGTACGGAAGAAATTATTGGAAAAATTTCGCAAACAAAATTAGGATTAATTGTTTTTGGCAAAATTAATTGGTGGGAATGCTTAATAACTGTGCTGATTGCAATTGTTTTGATAGCTTATTTATCGAAGAAGAACGCAAAAAGAAAGTGGAAGCTGAGTTTAGCTGCCGGATTAATGGCTACCTATGGAATGGGTTTTTGCTTAATTCATTTTCCATTAGAAGGTCAGGTTACTTTCATCGATGTCGGACAGGGCGATAGCATTTTAATCACGACGCCATTTCCTAGAAAGGTATATTTGATCGATACCGGGGGAAAGCTTAATTTTTCAGGCAAAAAAATCACCCCGCAAGTGAGCCGCATAACTTTGCCTTTATTGAAAGCACAGGGAATTAATCAAATTGATGGCTTGTTTGTTTCCCATCAGGATGCCGATCACGTTGGGGATGTAGGTCCATTGCTGGAGCAAATTAAAGTGAAAAAACTGTATATGGCAAAAGGATTGCTTAATAATCCATCTTTTTGTAAACGAATTGCCGGTAAAACCAGTCAAACCAAGTTGGTTGAATTGCTGGCGGGGATGCAAATCAAAGAACCCAAGATTAATTTTCAGGTAGTATATCCTTTTAAGCCCGGTGAGGGGAAAAATGAAGACTCATTATCGCTGACTTTTGAACTTGCCCATAAACGCTGGCTTTTTACCGGAGATTTGGGTCAAGATGGTGAAAAGGAAATTGCAGCAAATTATCCATTAAAAGTTGATTATTTCAAACTGGGCCATCATGGGAGCAAAACTTCTTCTAATCCGGATTTTTTGAAAGCAATTTCGCCGAGCATGGTTTTTATTTCGGCAGGCAGAAATAATCGCTTTGGTCATCCGCATCAGGAAACCTTGAGCACATTGCGCAGTTTGCGTATTCCGTGGGCTTCAACACAAGACTGTGGTATGATTAGCTGGTACTATGGCTTTAAAAAGCCTCACTTTGAACGTTTTGTCATGGAGAAAATGGAATGAATTTACTTTCTTTATTTAAGAATACGAATAACAATAATCCGCATACGCTAATATGGGGAGACGATGATTTCCTGAATGATTATTTGGCTCGTTCATATGTAAAAGATGAGCGTTTTGCTTCTTTAGATCATGTAATTGTTGATTGTGAAAATGATGGCCTTGACGAACTGATTGCTGCTTTGACCGAATCAAGCCTTTTTTCCAATCAAAAAATTATTACGGTTAAACAGCCATTCTTTTTAACAACTAAGGTTGCCAAAAAATATCAAAAGCAGCTAAAACAGCTGCAGGATATTTTTTCTCATTTGAAAGAATTGGAAGATGTTGTTGTAATTGTTGCTTCATATGAAAAAATTGACCGGCGTAACAAATTAACCAAAACAATCATGGGATCATTTAATGTAGTTGAACCCCGTGTTAGACCATATGAGGTAGCAGCAATTGCGAAGGCGCTCATAAAAGTGGAGGGATATACAATTTCTCAGTCTGCGTTGCAGATTTTAGTAGAGCGCAGCGATCAAGTGATGGACACGATCTTAAGTAATTATGAAAAGCTGAAAATGGCTTGTGTGGACAAAAAAATCACAGAAGAAGCCGTTAAAACGAATGTTGATCTATCGCTAGCTCAAAATATTTTTGCAATTCTAGAGGCAGCTTTAAATCAGAACTATCAAGAAGCAATTATCAGATTAAATGATCAGTTGCGCGAAGGTACGAATGCAATTCAATTGCTGGCTGTTTTTGAAAATCAAATTGAACTTCTGCTGGTTGTAAAAATTTTGGCAAAACGAGGAAGAAGCGAACCGCAAATAGTTAAAGAATTAGGCGTACATCCATATCGAGTTAAGCTGGCATTTAGAAGCCGGATTCAAATTAACAAATTAGAAAATCTTTTAGCAGAGGCAATTAAGCTGGAATATAACTATAAAAATGGAAATTATCATGACGATAACTTTATTAAAATGTATATTTTGAATGTTTAGAAATAAAAAAAGAAGGCCAGGGGCGTTAACCTCTGACCTTCTTTTGGTTTTTAATTACTTAGCTAATTTGCTCAAACGACTCTTATCACGAGAAGCCTTGTTCTTGTGGATCAAGCCCTTTGAAACGGCCTTGTCCAAAGCCTTTTCTGCTTCTACGCGTAACTTGGAGGCGTCTTCTTCGCCAGCTTCTGCGGCAGCCTTGAACTTCTTAACAGCAGTTCTTAACTTGTTTAATTGAGCAGCATTACGTTTGTTAGCAGCGTTTTGAGTTTTAACACGCTTAATAGCTGATTTAATTTGTGGCATCAAATTCACCTCCGTATAATGATTTTTTACTTAATTGATTATACTTAAGAATAAAGCTCGATGCAAGGTAAATTATACTTGCTTTTTTAAAAAAATAATTGTATCATAATAAATGTTGTGAACCATTGACGCTGTTTTTTTGCTCACACCTGACGATTAACGTTGTCAATGGCAATTATTTTTAGTTTTTGAAAGGTGAAAATTTATGGCAATTTCAAAAGAAAAGAAAGACCAACTTATTAAAGAATACGCAACCCACGAAGGTGACACTGGTTCTGTTGAAGTGCAAGTTGCACTTTTAACTGAAGATATCAACAACTTGACTGATCACATGAAGAGTCACAAGCATGACCACCACTCATACGTTGGTTTGCTTAAGAAGATTGGTCACCGTCGTAACTTGCTTCGTTACTTACAAGATAACGATCTTGACCGTTACCGTGCATTAATCAAGAAGTTAGGTTTGCGTCGTTAATCTTAACTTTAGAAAATCAGAGAAAGCTAGTCCTTTTTGGACTAGCTTTTTTGTTTTTGTCATCTATATATCTTTTATGCTAAAATTAATAAAGACTATAAGTTCGTTTTGATCGTAAGATCCTTAAAAATGAAAAATCATAAATTAAATAAAGAGAAAAGGAAGTAAAATGGCTGATCAAATTAAAATTATGATTTTGAGCGGCGTACGTGAACAAGGAAAGGATATGTTCGCTGTTCAAGTCAACGATGAAATATTTGTTTTAGATGCGGGATTAAAGTACCCAGATAGTTCTTTATTCGGGATTGATGTTGTAATTCCTGATTTAGACTTCTTTGAGCAATATGGTGACCGGGTTGCAGGAATTTTCTTAACTCACGGTCATGCTGATTCAATTGGAGCACTGCCTTATATTTTGCGCAAATATGATATTCCTGTCTTCGGTTCACAATTGACGATTGAATTAGCAAAAATCGACGTTGAGCGCGAGAATAAAAAGCTTAAAAATAGTCTGTTTCATGTCATTGATGCTCATACTGAAATTGATTTCAAAAATGCCAGCATCTCATTTTTCCATACAACGCACTCAATTGCTGACTCATTGGGAATTGTTGTTCATACTCCTGCCGGTGAAGTGGTTTATACAGGTGACTTTAAATTTGATCCATCCGCAGCACCAAATTATCGGACCGATATGGATCGCTTGGCTGAAATTGAAACTAAACATGTTTTGGCATTATTAAGCGATTCCTCTAATGCAGAAGCTTGGTTCCCAAATGCATCGGAACAGGATTTGGAAAAATACGTAACCGATGTCTTTAGAAACGCTAAAGGTCGAATTATTGTTGCAGCTAAGGCTTCAAACCTTAATAGAGTGCAAGAAGTACTCAATGCGGCAGTTGCTACAGGTCGAAGAGTGCTTTTAACTGGCCGTGATTTTGCTAAAATCGTTCGGACAGCTATGAAATTAGGTTATCTCGATGTTCCTGATGGCCTTTTAATGAGAGTAAAAGACCTTAAGACAACACCTGATGATAAGACAGTTATTTTGGAAACCGGCCGGATGGGTGAGCCTTTGAATTCATTGCAAAAAATGGCAAATAAGCGCCACAGTATGATTCGAATTCATAAAGGAGATTTGGTCTTTATTGCTACGACACCATCACACGCCGTTGAGACAATGATGGCTGAAACTAGCGATATGGTTTACCGCGCAGGCGGAACAGTCATTCAGCTTGGTCGTGATAAGCATACTAGCGGCCACGCAACTGGAAGAGATTTGCAACTGCTAATCGATACTCTTAAGCCTGATTTCTTATTCCCAGTTATTGGTGAATATCGTTTAATGGAAATTCATAAGAACTTGGCAATTAAGACAGGAATGAAGAAGGAAGACGTCTTTATTTCTAAGAACGGCGATTGCTATAATTATGATTTCAAGAAAAAGCGCTTCTATTTAACTGATCCGGTTCCTGGTGAGGATACTATGATTGATGGTTCCGGAGTAGGTGACGTAGGTAATATTGTTTTACGTGATCGTGAAATCTTATCAGACGATGGTATTTTTATTGCGGTTGTAACAATTGACCGCAAGAAGAAAAAGATTGTGGCTAGACCTCAAGTAACCAGTCGCGGATTTGTTTATATCAAGGCAAATCATAAGTTAATGCACGATTCAATTGAAGTTATTGAGAAAGCAATCAACAATAACTTTGAACATAAGAAGTTTGATTGGACTGAATTAAAGCAAGATGTAAGAAATGATCTTGAAAAGTTCTTGTACAAGCAAACAAATCGACGCCCTGTAGTTTTGCCGGTTGTGATGGAAGTCAACCAAAATCGCCACCGTGCTATGCAGAAGCGTAAAGAAAATAAGACGGATAACAATACGCAAGGTGAGAATGGCACACGCAAATAAGCGTAAGAATTCTCGTAGTTCACAAAATCATAAAGCCGTTAAACCAAGAAAACGAAAAATAGTTAAAAAGAATTCTAAGCCAACAAAGGAAACGAAGGATAATTAATGACGACGTTGAGCCAAAAAAACTTGTTAAAGTTAGCTCAGGAAGATGAAGAAAAGGGCCAGATTCCTAATGCTATTCAACTTTTGGAAGAAGCATTGTCTTATGGTCGTTCGTCAGAAATTGTGATGTCGCTATGTCGGCTGTATCGCAAAAATAACCAAGAAGATCAGGCATACACCCTAATAAAGGAAGAACCTGATCTTTTTTCTGAGCCAGAAATATTTGAAGAATACAATAAAATCTTAGCAGCCAACCATTATTTGATTGAAGCATTGCAAATTGAGGATCTTTTAGGCAAAAAAATGCCAATCAAAGTTTTTCCGAAAAAGTTAGATGCTCAGAATAATTTGATGCAGAAATTCAAAAGTAAAAAAGAAGTCAGTCAGTTTGATTACCAAAGCTTGCTTAAACTGGATTTGGTTAATTATAAAAATTTTGCGCAAAGTCTTTTACTAGATCCAACGCAGAATTTCGCTGTTAGACTTTGTTTATGCGAAGATTTTGTTAGATTAGGAATAAGCGATAGAATTCAAGTTTGGACCCTTGGACAAGTCGAAGAATTCATTCCCAAAGAAACAGAGCTTTTAGAAAAAACAACGGTTTATCGTGAAGTTATCGGCGGAATCGGGGATCGCTTTAGAAACAATCCAAGTCAACTGCCATTAATGTTAGGCGAAACAAACATCGTGTTAGGCAGTCTTTACCCTAAACTGAACAAATATATTAAAGATACGGATGGCTTTACTAGCGATTTGGTTTCGTATCTTGAAACTAAGGACGGTCGAACACATCAGAAACTTCTTGACCGTATTTATGCAAATTTACCAAAATAATTTTTGCAAAAAGGTTTACTTTTTAAATCTATTTAGTATAATTAGCTAAGGTTATTTTCATTAGGGCATAGCACTAGCATTTTTTACTAGGCATTTGCCGATGAAAGTAGTACAATATTCAACAGAGAATTATCCGTTAACTTATCTCAACGGACTTCTTGCAAATTTACAGGAGGGTCATTTTAATGGCAGAAAAAGAACATTACATTAGAACTAAGCCACACGTAAACATTGGTACTATCGGTCACGTTGACCACGGTAAGACTACTTTGACAGCAGCTATCACTACTGTTTTGGCAAAAAAAGGTTTGGCAAAAGCTGAAGACTATTCCCAAATCGATGCTGCTCCAGAAGAAAAGGAACGTGGTATTACTATTAACACCGCCCACGTAGAATACGAAACTGAAAATCGTCACTACGCTCACATGGACGCTCCAGGCCACGCCGACTACATCAAGAACATGATTACTGGTGCTGCACAAATGGATGGTGCCATCTTGGTTGTTGCCGCAACTGATGGTCCAATGCCACAGACTCGTGAACACATCTTGCTTGCTCATCAGGTTGGTGTTCAATACATCGTTGTATTCTTGAACAAGTGTGATTTGGTTGACGATCCAGAACTTATCGACTTAGTTGAAATGGAAGTTCGTGACTTGTTAACTGAATACGATTACCCTGGTGACGACATTCCAGTTGTTCGTGGTTCAGCTTTGAAGGCTTTACAAGGTGACAAGGAAGCTCAAGATCAAATCTTGAAGTTGATGGAAGTTGTTGATGAATACATTCCAACTCCAGAACGTCAAACTGATAAGCCATTCTTGATGCCAGTTGAAGACGTATTTACTATTACTGGTCGTGGTACTGTTGCTTCTGGTCGTATCGACCGTGGTACTGTTAAGATCGGTGACGAAGTTGAAATCGTTGGTTTGGTAGACAAGGTTCTTAAGTCAGTTGTTACTGGTTTGGAAATGTTCCACAAGACTTTGGACTTGGGTGAAGCCGGCGATAACGTTGGTATCTTACTTCGTGGTATTGACCGTGACCAAGTTGTTCGTGGTCAAGTATTGGCTGCACCTGGCTCAATTAAAACCCACAAGGAATTCAAGGGTCAAGTTTATATCTTGAAGAAAGAAGAAGGTGGACGTCACACCCCATTCTTCTCAGATTACCGTCCACAATTCTACTTCCACACCACTGATATCACTGGTGAAATCGAATTGCCAGAAGGTACTGAAATGGTTATGCCTGGTGATAACACAGAATTTACTGTTAAGTTAATCAAGCCAGCTGCCATCGAAAAAGGTACTAAATTCACTATTCGTGAAGGTGGTCGTACCGTTGGTGCTGGTCAGGTTACTGAAATCCTTGACTAATTTCTAACGATATAGCAAAAAGATGCACTCCTGGAAAGAAGTGCATCTTTTTTTGCTCAAAATTTGTTTTTTGTTTCCTTTTAAGGTAATATAACTTAGTATGCAAGTAGCAAACTCAAACTTGACATTGGAGGTATTTAATTAATGTCTGTAAAATGGAAAAAAACCGGTAAGACAACCGGCGAACTTACTTTTGATATTTCACAAGATGAAATTAAATTAGGTTTAGACCAAGCATTTAGAAGAGTTAAAAAGAATTTGCGTGTTCCTGGCTTTAGAAAAGGTCACGTATCACGTGTAATCTTTGATCAATACTATGGTGAAGAAGCTTTATACGAAGATGTTTTAAACATTGTTTTGCCAAATGCTTATGCTGCTGCTGTAAAAGAAGCTAAGATTGAAGCAGTTGGTCAACCACAAATTCAACCAGTATCAATGGATAAGGGTAAGGATTGGACTATGAAAGCTATCGTTTCAGTTCAACCAGAAGTTAAATTAGGTGACTACAAGGAACTTGAAGTTCCTAAGCAAAACACCCGTGTTTATGCAAAAGATATCGATGCCGAACTCAACAAGCGTCGTGAACAAAATGCTGAACTTGTTCTTAAGAAAGACAAAGCAGCTAAGGGTGATACTGTAACTATTGACTACAAAGGTACTATCGATGGTAAGGCCTTTGAAGGTGGCTCAGCACAAAACTACTCACTTGAATTAGGTTCAGGTGCATTTATTCCTGGCTTTGAAGATCAACTTATTGGTCACAAAGCAGGTGATGAAGTTGATGTTGTTGTAACTTTCCCTAAGGATTACGGTGCTAAGGATTTAGCAGGTAAAGAAGCACACTTTGCTACTAAGTTACACGAAGTTAAGTCAAAGCAATTTCCTAAGTTGGATGACGAGTTTGCAAAAGACGTTGATGATTCTGTAAATACTCTTGATGATTTGAAGGCTAAGATCAAGAAGAACTTAAAGGATCAAAAAGAAGAAGAAGCTAAGAATGCTATCCAACAAGCCGCTATTGAAGCAGCTGTAAAGAATGCTGAAATTGACGAAATTCCTGATGCAATGATCCAAGAAGACGTTGATACTCAATTGAGACAATACTTGGGCAACATGCAACGTCAAGGTATTGATCCACAAACTTACTACAAGTTGACTAATACCAACGAATCACAATTGCGTGCACAATTTGCTAAGGATGCTGCTGAAAGAGTTAAGATCAACTTAGTCTTAGAAGCTATTGCTGATAAGGAAAACTTTAAGGCTACGAAGGAAGAAATTGATAAAGAAATCAAGGATCTTGCTAAGGAATACAACATGGATGAAAAGACTGTTCGCAACACTTTAAGTGACGATATGTTAAGCCATGATATTACTGTTCGCAAGGCTATGGACTTAGTTACTGACAGCGCAAAGCAAGTTGTAAAGTCAAAACTTAAGGAAGAAAAAAAGTCTGATAAATAATTATTGATTTTTCAATAATAACAAGGCGGCTGCTAGACAGTCGTCTTTTTATTTTCAATGAGCAAAAATTCTTTATTATCTCAGTATTTATGATAACCTTGAATCTGTAGATAACAGGAGGATGGAATTTTATGGCAACTCAGTTTACTGATCAAGAAGAAGTCAAATGTTCTTTTTGTGGTAAAACTCAAGATCAAGTTAAAAAAATGATTGCTGGCAACGGCGTTTATATTTGTAATGAATGTGTTGCTTTGTCAAAGAAAATTATTGACGATGAATTAAAAGCTGATGTGGTTAAAGAAGCAAAAGAGCTTCCTAAACCAATGGATATCAAAAAACAACTGGATGATTATGTTATTGGACAAGATCGTACTAAAAGGGTCTTATCAGTCGCTGTGTACAACCATTACAAGCGAATAGGGCAAATGGATATTGATTCATCAACACAGCTCCAGAAGTCTAATATTGCCCTTATTGGGCCAACTGGTTCAGGGAAAACATATTTGGCTCAAACTTTAGCTAAAATATTGAATGTTCCTTTTGCTATTGCAGATGCAACTACCTTGACTGAAGCTGGTTACGTTGGTGAAGATGTTGAAAATATCTTGCTTAAATTATTGCAAAATGCGGATTACGACATTGAAGGTGCACAAAGAGGAATTATTTATATCGACGAAATTGATAAGATCTCTAAAAAGGCTGAAAATGTCTCAATTACTCGTGATGTATCTGGCGAAGGGGTTCAACAGTCTTTATTGAAGATTTTGGAAGGTACTATTGCTTCGGTTCCGCCACAAGGTGGCAGAAAACACCCACAGCAAGAAATGATTAGAATGGATACTACCAATATTCTATTCATCGTCGGTGGAGCCTTTGATGGTATTGAACAGATCGTTAAAAATCGTTTGGGTAAAAAGACAATCGGTTTTGGCGCAGAAAACGAAGTTAACAAAATTGACGCAGATGATTGGACTCATTATTTAACTACCGATGACTTGGTAAAATACGGCATGATTCCAGAATTTATTGGACGTATTCCAGTGATTTCCACTTTAGATAAGTTGGATAGTGATGATTTGGTAAGAATCCTAACTGAGCCTAAGAACGCTTTAGTTAAACAATACCAAAAACTCCTTTCACTTGATGATGTTCAACTTACTTTCACTGATGGTGCTTTGCATGCAATTGCTGACCTTGCAATTGAACGTAATATGGGGGCCCGTGGATTAAGAACGATTATTGAAAATGCCTTAATGGATATCATGTATCGGACTCCAAGTGAAGATGACATTGAAAAGGTTGAAGTAACAAAGGATGTCATCACTCGTCATGCGCAACCGCGAATCACCCGCATAAAAGATGAAGAGCAGGAACAAAAGGCAAGTATAAATGAAAATTAATAGTAGTGAATATGCTGTTAGTGCAGTAAGAGAAGACCAATACCCTAAAGATGATTTGCCTGAAATTGCCTTAGCTGGCCGTTCTAACGTAGGAAAGTCCAGCTTGATCAATACTCTAGTAAATCGCAAAAACTTGGCTAGAACCTCTTCTCAACCTGGTAAAACGCAAACCTTGAACTTTTATCTGGTTAACAAATCGTTTTACCTTGTAGATGTACCTGGCTATGGTTATGCAAAAGTTTCGCAAAAAAAGCGTCAAGAATTTGGCGAAATGATTCAAGATTATTTGGAGACTAGAGCTGATTTAAAGGGATTGATCATTTTAGTTGATAGTAGGCATGTACCTAGCAAAGATGACCAATCGATGTATGAATACGCGCAATATTTAAATTTACCGATTTTGGTTGTCTGTACGAAAATCGATAAACTTAAAAAGAGTCAACTTACTAAGGTAAAAGCTAATTTAAAGAAAGTTTTTGATCTTTCTTATGATAATGTATCGGTTTTAACTTTCAGTTCGGTCACAAAAAATCATGTAACTGAATTAAGCGATTGGATACAAGAAAAAATTGCAGAATAAAAAACACTTGAGACTGTTAAAGTTTCAAGTGTTTTTTTAACGATGATTCTTAGGCATTTTTTTACGTTGAGCAAGGAGCTCGCCGATTAATTTGAAGAAACCGTAAGCAATGAGCAATATTCCTAATATAATGACTGATTGGCGCGTAAAGTAGCGGGGATTAACGATAATGATAATACCGATTGCAAAAGCAACCACGGATTCGATTGCGACGATAATTTTTCTAAAAATTCCAGTGATTCGGTGTAAAATTATTTGCCGTAAACGTACGTAAGAATAGATGACTAAAAATGTTCCAAGGAAGTAGTGTGCTAAAAACAGCATTACTTGATTATTGGAAATTAGGGCAACGGACAATGCAAAAACAAAAAGCCAACTAATAATGAAAAAACGCTTCTGTTTTTGTTTTAAATTAGAATTTGCAGTTGATAAAATTTGATACGCACTAAAACCGATTCCGGCCACAGCCACTAAAGACCCAAATGCTCGGAGTGAATACTGTGGTGCAGTTATCGTAATAATTCCCAAAATCAGCATGATCCAGCCAATGATTGAGTCAACAGTAAATAAAATTCTAAGAATACCGCGACTCTTAATTGATTGCCAAATAGCTGAGAATAAATTGCCAAAAACAAACCGAGTTCGTCTTGATGAATTGATAAATGACAATAAAATAGCACCAAAACCGCCAAAACCATTCTTGCTCAATTGATTGATTTTAGTAGCACCGCTGGCACCTAGTGCAGCGAACAAATCATTGGTTAACGATTCTCTTTCAGGCAGAGTTGCGTCACCAATCCAGTCGTTAATTAGTTGATTGTAAATCCGTGATTGCGGATTGCGGTGATTTTTGGTTACAAAATGTGAACCGGTAATCTCCCAACTAAAAGCATCATGCTGACTTAAAGTTTTTCTAGAAGAATCAACAATTGTAGGTTCAATATTCTCTGGTTCGAATAGTCGGCCAATAATACTAAATTCGGGAACATATCTTTTTAATTTCTTTTGCAAAAACTTAACTGGGACCTGTGCGCCAACTTCTTTGGCAATTCCTGGTGAATCAAAGGTGTAAATTGAGGCAATCCGTTTGCGAAACTTAGGTTCAATATTGAGTGCCGCATATTCTGCCAAATTGCCACCTTTAGAGTGACCACCCAACAAATATGTCAGTTGGTCGCTTTTCATGATTCTTTCCAGATAGGATTTGGCCTGTTTTTGAGCAATTGTTGTTTTAAAACTAATTTCAAAATCTTCTTTCCAACCTACGAGTGAATCATCAGTACCGCGAAAAGCAATAAAATTAATTCCGTTTTCCAGTTGAATTTTAACGGCGCTAAATTGGGTTTGATCAGTTAAAGTATCGATAAAGTAGGATAATTTTGCATTTTTAAACCGATTTGCTTCTACCATTAGTTTTAAAAGCTGTTGATAGTAAATGTGGTCTTCTTTTGCGTTCTCTTTTGCAAAATAACTCTTTGCAGCATCAGATACAGTAATTTCTTTTTTATCATTTGAAACGATGCCATTCAAATTCAAGTAGGAAAAAACGGATAAAACCAAGGCATCAATTTCATTAAAAGGAGATTTTTCTAGATCAATATCGCCCCGCCATTTTAAGTATGAAAAAACATTGTTATCAGGGAACATGACATCTTCTCCAATCTAAATAATCTATTTCAATTTTAACTTAATTAGAAAAATAAGTTCATAAAAACGAAGCAGCTGAAGAAAAATTTATGAATTAATAACATAATAGATTTTTACTATTTTTTAGGACAAAAAATTGATATAATGACTGCAACAAACATTTTTGGGAGGAAGAATATTTGATTACAGTTACCGACTTGAGCCTGACTTTATCAGGCAAGACTTTATATGAAGACGTTAATTTGAAATTTACGCCAGGCAACTGCTACGGAGTAATTGGTGCTAATGGTGCCGGTAAATCAACTTTTTTAAAGCTACTGGAAGGCAAGATCGAACCTTCAACAGGGACAATCACGATTGATGCCAATGAAAGAATGTCCAGCCTCAACCAGGATCACTTTGCTTTTGATAACTTTACTGTTCTGGATACGGTTATCCAAGGCCACCAAGAATTATACCGAGTAATGAAGGAAAAAGATGCTTTATACAGCAAACCTGATTTTAGCGATGAGGATGGGGTTAAGGCTGCTGAATTGGAAAGCAAATTTGCGGAACTAGACGGTTGGAATGCGGAAGCTGATGCTGCAAAATTATTGCAATCGATGAATATTCCCGAAAAAGATCATCAAAGTCTGATGAAGGATCTTCCTGAAGCGGAAAAAGTTAAAGTTTTGCTAGCACAAGCATTATTTGGCAACCCGGATATTTTGCTTTTAGATGAACCGACTAATGGGCTGGATGTGCATACCGTCGAATGGCTAGAAAACTTTTTAGCGGATTATCCTAATATTGTGATTGTCGTGTCGCACGATCGTCATTTCTTAAATCATGTTTGTACCGAAATTTGTGATGTTGATTTTGGCAAAATTCAGTTGTATGTTGGCAATTATGATTTTTGGTATGAATCAAGCAAATTAGCGGCAGAACTTGCAGCGAATCAAAATGCCAAAAAAGAAGAAAAGATCAAGGAACTGCAAGAATTCGTTGCCCGTTTTTCAGCTAATGCTTCTAAGTCACGGCAGGCCACTTCACGAAAAAAGCAATTAGAGAAGATAACATTAGATGATATTCGTCCATCTTCTCGTAAATACCCGTTTGTTAAGTTTGAACTGCATCGTGATTTGGGCAATGATTTATTAAAAGTAGAAAATGTTTCTTATAGTGTAGATGGTAAGAAAATTTTAGATCATGTTTCTTTTATCATTCGTCCAGGTGACAAAGTAGCATTTCTTTCACGCAATACTTTGGCTACAACAGCATTAATGGAAATTATTGCTGGCAAGGTTAAACCCGATACAGGAACTGTGAATTGGGGTCAAACGACATCATTTAATTACATGGCACGTGATTTAAATGCCAACTTTAATAACGATGAGTTAACAATTCTTGATTGGTTGCGACAATATGCAAATAAAGAACAAAATGATAATACTTTTTTGCGTGGCTTCTTAGGAAGAATGCTTTTTAGCGGAGATGAAATCGAGAAAAAGATTAGGGTCCTTTCCGGAGGAGAAAAAGTTCGTTGTCAATTATCCAGAATGATGCTTCAACCAGCTAATGTCTTGATTATGGACGATCCAACCAATCATTTGGATCTTGAATCCATCACTTCACTGAACGATGCGCTAAAGACTTATCCAGGTTCAATTCTCTTTACTTCACATGATCATGAGTTTATTCAAACGATTGCTGATCATATTATTGAAGTGGGGCCGAAGGGCATGGTAAATCGAGCAGAAACAACTTACGATGGATTCATTAATCGCCCTGAAATTCAGGAACAAGTAGATAAAATTTATTAGAAAAAAAGAGGTCTCGCCAGAGACCTCTTTATTACTTTTTATCAGCTTTATCTAATTTCTTTTCGTCTTTTTCTTCTTTTTTGCGTTTGTTCATTGGTGATTTTTTAGGATCTGGAACAACTGCAAATTTATCAAGCATCTTATTCAAGTTGTTTGGATTATCAAAAGTTAAGCCCATGGGTATCATCCTTTCTGCAATTATTATAAAAAATTTTGCTGATTTATACCAGGAAAAGACTTTATATACATAAATATCTTACAATTAAATCGTGATATAGATATTACAGATAGATCTATAAAAATGAATCTAAGATAGGCTTCGGCCTATCTTTTTTTGAGGTAAAAATGAGAGTCACGTATTTCTTTATTGCAGTTGCCGTAATTGCGTTAATTTTTATTCTTTTTCGCTCAGAAAATAAGTTTCACTGGGTGAAGGCTGGATTGCTTTTTGCCTTTTTGATTTTGTTTAGTACTATCAATTTTTTGCTCTTTTTTCTAATCAGCTATTTGCTGATCAATGATCATGACAATTTGCATGTTTATTTAGGAAATTTGTTTTTGCTGCTGGCTTTATTCGTCATTCTATCAGGAATCTTGCTTTACTGGGGGATGAGGCTAGCTAGTCGTTTCTTCAAGTTTTTGGCGACGACATTGACCTTAATTGAATATTATATTCAGTGGTGCTTGATTTATGTGACAGTGTATCAGGCAATCTTTTCCAATATCAAAAGGATTTCTACGATTGCTCAATTCATAAAAGTAGGGAATTTTCTGGATCCGAATCTGATTGTCGTAATTGTTTTACCGTCATTCATTTCGGCCTGGATTGGTATTATTTTATATAAAAAGCATAGCAAATTAATATAAAAAAGGATTGGAGTTTTTCCAATCCTTTTAATTTTTCTATTTCAATTTTGCACTTTTAAGCAGTTCGTCCATTTTTTGATAGAATAGTTCCTTATTTGCTTTGGTAACTAAAGTTACTTCACGTCCTGATGGAGTTTCATCAAAACTGCCGGCACTAAGACCATTAGTGATTACCTTCGCCTTTGCCGTCCGCGTTTCGACAATTTCCGGATAAAGGGCACTCATTGTTGTTAGCACGTCCCAAAGGAACAATCTGGCGCTGGGCACTGACACGATTAAACTGTAGGCCTGCCCAACTAAATCCATGGCAGGATATTTTCTTAAACTAGCCCAATGCTGACGCAATTTATCGCTTAGTGGAAGTTCTTCCGTGCTTTCTAATCCAACCATTTGAATTGGAATATTAGAAGCGAAAACTCTTTTTACCGCATAAGGATCCCAGAATGAATTCCATTCCTGTGTACCATCAGCGTTAACTTGTGCTACGTTTCCGTGTCGATTAAGTGAGCCACCCATCCAATATAGTTTAGCAATTTTTTCTTCAATACTTGGATCATAATCAAGTGCTCTTGCCAAATCAGTTAAAGGGCCGGTCATGATTAATGTGATTTTTTTATCAGCATTTTTAATCTTTTCAGCTAAATCAAGATGCGCTGGCAACTTTGCTTGCTTTGTCTGGATTGTGCCTTTTTCATTTAACATTGGCAAGTAGTTGAACGAATAGGTAGCCATACGCCATTCATGTGGAAATTGGTTGACCGCTCTAGAATTGGATTTGGCAATTTCTAGATGATCATTTCTTAAGTTAAAACGATCCGTCAACTTGCGACAAGCTTCGACTGATGGATCGATGTAACCGTCAGCATCAATCGCCCCAACACCAAGCAATTTGATTTGAGGAGCTTGCAGCAGCAAAAGGTAAGAGACTAAATCGTCGATATTACCATCGTGATTAAAATATATTTCTTTCATCGCTAAAACCTTTCAAAGTATTTTTTGTTTATTTTAACAGCATAATGAAAATCTGAAAATAGCATAAAAAAACATCCCCGTAGGGATGTTTTTTTAAAACGATTATTAATCTAAATCTTTACCGTTGGATTCGATGACTTTCTTGTACCAGAAGAAGGAGTCCTTACGTGAACGATCAAGAGTACCTTCACCGGCATCATTTTTATCAACATAAATAAAGCCGTAGCGTTTATCCATTTGACCAGTTCCGGCAGAAACAAGGTCGATGCAGCCCCATGGAAGGTAACCCATTAAGTCAACGCCATCGAGTTCAACAGCCTTTTCCATTTCTGAAATGTGATTTCTTAAGTAGTCAATCCGGTAATCATCATGAACTGAACCATCAGCTTCAACCTTGTCGTAGGCACCCAAACCATTTTCAACAATGAATAAAGGCTTGTGGTAACGATCTTGCAATTGATTCAAGGCAATTCTTAAACCTTCTGGGTCAATTTCCCAGCCCCAGTCGCTACGCTTTAAAGTTGGGTTCTTAGCAATAGCTTGAGTTAAATCGGTTAAGTCGTCTGGCTTTACCTTTTCTGAAGAAACGGTTGTTGTCTGGTAGTAAGAAAAGGCAACATAGTCAACTGTTCCTTCTTTTAAGACAATTCTGTCTTCATCGGTAATATCTGGACGATAGCCATTTCTTTCAATATAAGCTTCAACAGCATTTGGATATTCACCAAAGACATGAACATCTGAGAACCAATCCCGACGTTGTTCAAACTTGTCAGCCAATAAAACATCATCGGATGATGGGGTAAGTGGACGAACAGGTGAATAGTTGATCATACAACCAATCTTGAAGTTAGGATTGATCTTGTGTCCAACTTTGACTGCCAAAGCAGAAGCCACTAATTCATAGTGACCAGCTTGGTACATTGCTGCTTCTTTTTCTTCATCAGTCATGCCATCTTTGAATAAAATACCAGAGTTGGTAGCCATCAAGAAATCATTGTTGAAACTGGTTTGGTTATTAATTTCATTGAAGGTCATCCAATACTTAACTTTGTTCTTATAACGTTTGAAGCAGACAGTGGCAAAACGAATAAAGAAGTCAATCATCTTTCGGTTGGTAAAACCGCCGTATTCCTTAATTAAATGGAATGGAATTTCGAAGTGAGAGAGGGTAATCACTGGTTCGATTCCATATTGATGACAGGTATCAAAAAGATCGTCGTAAAACTTCAAGCCGGCTTCATTTGGCTCTTTTTCATCACCCTTAGGGAAGATTCTGGTCCAAGCAATTGAAGTTCTAAAAGCTTTGAAGCCCATTTCAGCCATCAATTTAATATCTTCTTTATAGTGATGGTAAAAATCAATTGCTGAGTGGTTAGGGTAGTTCTTGCCAGGGATGACGCCATCGGTAATTTCACGTGGTTTGTTTGCTGAACCAACCGTCATGACGTCGGCAACAGACATGCCCTTACCATCTTCGTTCCAAGCACCTTCGAGTTGGTGAGCAGCTACAGCTCCACCCCATAAAAAGTTCTTTGGCATTTTTGCTGAATACATATGAATAAAACCTCACATTCATAAATCAAAATAAAATAATTAACCATATTTTTTCTTATTTTTTTGCTTTATACTAATAAACTCTCTTTTACATTATCAGCCATCTGTTTTAGTTCTTTTTTGGCGCCATGCTTGAGCTGAACATTGTAGAGCCAGTTATTGAACTTGCCATGACTAGCTGGATCATAGCTTTTAATTTCTTCAGAGAAAGTTATCTTGACGCCGTTTTCGGTGTCTTGTGTATGATAGGAGATGAAGACGTCCATGCGTGAATTTTTAAAACTTGCTTCATAAGCCTTGCCACGTTTATAAGTTGTGATAACAGTTTCAATATCATCCTGCTGATAGCGAATGCCAGAAACCAATTTAACTGGCATATCGTTATTGCGGGATTTTTTTATGCTATAGATCAATTGCTTATCTAGGTAGTTAAAAAAATCATTAGCAGTAAAATTAAATTCTTTAGTTATTGTAATCATAAAAACTCCTTTGTCGTCTAAAACCTATTGTTTTCGACGACTGTGTAGTCACGCTGATCATATCGGTTTCGACTAGTTGAATATTCGATCGGATCACCGTTAGTAAGCCAAACGATTTGCTCCAATTCCAACATTGGATCACTCTTTTTAGCGTTTAAGTACTTCTGGTCGTACTGATCCGCTTTGCACGCACGAATTTTACGATAAGCATGACCAAATTTCAGCTTTAATTCTTTATGGATATATTGATAGATTGATTTATGAAGAATGTTTTCGTCAAAATTTGGTACAAGTTTAACAGGCATATAAGTATGTTCGATAATTAAAGGCGCGTCATCGACAATTCTTAAACGAACAATATTGTAAACTGGTTCTGAATGTTTAAGACACAGATATTTTTGAATGTTTTCATCTGGAAATTCAACATTAAACTTGATTATCTGGCTTTTAACATTATCGCGGCCTAGCAAATTGCGTAAGCCCGTGAACATGTTAGCAGGTGAATCATACTTAGTTTGAATTGGAATGGTACCTGAGACGTAAGTGCCCAATCCTGATTGCTTGTAGACCAAGCCTTTTCTTTCCAAGCCATCTAATGCTTTTTTTACCGTCAAACGACTGACGCCTAATTCCTTGGCCAAACTTTCTTGGTCGGGAAGAGGCTGACGAGCCTGATAGGTTCCATCATTGATTCGATCATTAATTTCGCAATTTCCAAGTATTTTGCTTTTGCCATTATTTCACCATCTTTGTTTAGGTTTGAGTTTATAAAAAGAGATGCTACATAATTTACTATTAATTCTAGCATTTATGTAGCATCTCTTCAGAGAAAATAAACCTCATCTTATCTATTTTAGGAAGCGCTATCAAATGCTGAACGAATTATAGGTATTTTTAGAATAAAGGATTAAAATAGAAGTAAAAGATATTGTGCAAAGGAGATTTTTATTATGACTGATGCAATTTTAACCAGACAATCTGTACGTAAATTTAGACCTGATAAACTGACTGAACCAGAAGTCACTCAATTAATTGCGGCTTTTAATGCTGCACCATGTGGGATGCACCAAACCGATGTCATGCAAGCTAGCGTTGTAAAAAATGATGCATATTTAAATAAAATTGAAGATGCTTGCGATCATGCATGCTATGATGCACCACTGCTTTTTGTTATTGCTACCAAGGCTGATAGTCAATTTGGTGAGCGGGACGCATCAGCTGCTGCTGAAAATATTATGGTCGAAGCAAACAGTATCGGATTAGGTTCTGTCTATTTAATGGGCGCAGCTTTTTCTATTGATAAAGATGTTGCTTTAAAGAAAGAACTGGGAATTGACGAAGGCTACAAGATTCAAGTTATCGTCAGTGTTGGATATCCAAAAGAAAAACCGGAAGCTGAGGACCGTTCTAACCGTTATAAAGTAACTATTAAATAATAATGTTTATGCAAAGTAGGTAAAAATGAGAATCGCGGTTTACTTAACAGGTGGGATTGCTTGCTATAAAGCGGTCAATGTCGTGCGCTTTCTCGAAAAAAAGGGTCATGAAGTCAGAGTAGTAATGACCAAGAATGCTGAAAAATTTGTTACTTCTGCAACATTAGCTTTTTTGACTAAATATCCGGTTTTAGATGATCTTTGGTTAAAAGAAAATGAAGCTCAAATTCCACATGTTTCATTGGCCCGCTGGACTGAATTAGCCTTAGTAGTGCCAGCCACAGCCAATTTTATTGCGAAAATGGCGAATGGGATTGCAGATGACGCTGCCAGTACGACTATTTTGGCAACTCAAGCACCTAAATACGTCGTTCCAGCGATGAATGATCAAATGCTAGCTAATCCGGCGACCCAAAGAAATTTAGCTTTCTTGAAGGAAAATGATGTTAAGATCCTTGATCCAGTAATTGGCGTTTTGGCTGAAGGTTATAAGGCCAAAGGAAGGATGCCCGAACCAGAAGCAATTGCCTATTGGATTGAACAAAATTTACGTGAGACTCTGCCTTTAACCGGTAAAAAAATTATTGTAACTGCCGGTGGAACTAGGGAACCAATCGATCCAGTCCGTTTTATTGGCAATCGTTCCAGCGGGAAAATGGGAATTGCAATCGCCCGGGCTGCAAAAAGAGCAGGAGCAGACGTTTGTTTGATTTATGGCTCAATTAGCGTGGCGCTGCCTAAGGGAATAAGGCTGATTCATGCGGAAACAACTGAAAAAATGTTATCCGCTGTTCAAGAAGAATTTCCTAAAGCAGATGCACTAATTATGGCGGCCGCAGTAGCAGATTGGCGTCTTAAGAAAGTTGTTGATCAAAAAATAAAAAAGAGTATGGATCAAGCCAATTTAGATTTAAGCCTGGTTAAGACACCAGATATTCTTAAAACGGTCAGCAAAAATAAACGTAAAGATCAACTGGTAATTGGCTTTGCGGCTGAAACGAATGATTTGCTGAAAAATGCCCAACGCAAATTAAAAGAAAAGGGGGCAGATTACATTATTGCCAATAATGTGTCCACGGACAGTTTTGGCAGTGATGAGGACGAAATTTCTATCTTAGGCCAGGGAAAGCCGGTATTTGAACTACCTAGAATGAAAAAGACAAAAGTTGCTGATAAAATAGTAAATTTGCTGCAAAAATCTTTATTTATTAGGTAAAACACCCCTTGCTATTAATCAAAATTAAGCTATCATTGTAGTTATAGGAATTAAGAGACTGAGGAGAAAGAGTTGACAGATAAAGCGGTCAGCCCTTTCTTTTTACCTATTTTGTTTGCCAAGCAATAAATTTAAGACTAAACTATACAAAGATACTTATATAAAAAGATTCATTCTTGGAATACAAAACAGCATGGAAATTACTAAAGCGAGGTGAAAAAATGTTTGCAGATACAACTTTAACGCTTAACAATGGTATAAAAATTCCACAAGTTCAAATGGGAACGTGACTGCTTAATAATGACGAAGCCAAAAAAGTCGTTCGTCAGGCCATTCTTGTTGGCTATAAAGCGTTTGATACTGCAAGAGATTACGGTAATGAAGTTGGAGTTGGCAAGGGAATCTGGAATTCTGATATTGAACGATCTGATATTTTTCCTGACAAACAAAGTTCCAACTGCAGTCAAGGATTATGAAGGAACCAAAAAGTCAATTGATGAAGCTTTGGAAAAGTTTAGTCTAGATTATATTAATCTTTTATTAATTCACTCTCCGCAACCATGGATTGAAGTTAATCGTACTCCTGACCGACATTTTAAAGGAAATCTAGAGAATTGGCGAGCAATGGAAGAAGCTGTCAAAGCTGGCAAAGTTAGAGCTATTGGAGTTTCTAATTTCTTAAAGGAAGACCTTGATAACATTATTGATAATGGAACGATTAAACCAGCTGTTAACCAAATCGAAGTAAATATTGGCAATACTCCTTTAACGTTGATGAAATATTGTCAAGAACAAGGAATTATCGTTGAAGCATATTCACCTCTTGCCCATGGTCGCGCATTGACTAATTTGAAGATTAAGAAGTATGCTGACAAATATCATGTCAGTCCGGCACAATTAATGCTTAAATATGATTGTCAATTAGGGTGCGTTGTTTTACCAAAAACTGATAAGATTAACGATATGAAGCAAGATCGACAATTGAATTTTGAAATTGACGATAGCAATATGGAAGAACTTAAAAGACTAAGATTTTAGAGCACTATTTGAGAAAATAATGCTTTTTTTGTGTATAAGGAAAATTGTTATGAAAAACATTAAGCTAATTGCAATTGATATTGATGGCACTCTGGTCAATTCTAAAAAAGAGATTACCCCTGCGGTAAAGGAAGCTATTTTAAGTGCAAAAAAGCAGGGAAAGAAAATTGTGATTTGTACTGGACGCCCTTTGTCTGGTGCACAGCGCTATTTAGATGAACTGGGGCTAAACAATCAAGATGATCAATTTGTCGTAAGCTTCAATGGTGCAGTGACTGAATCAACAAATGGCAAAGTTCTGTTTAAACGAGGACTTAATTATTCAGAGTATATTGATCTTGAGGCAATCGCAAGAAAGCTTAAGTTGCATTTTCATGCAGTGGGTTTAAATAGAATATATACAGCTAACCGTGATATAGGACATTATACGATTTATAACTCGAGAATCGTCAGACTGGAAGTTTCCTATCGAACTGCTGAAGAAATGCGGCAAATTCCAATAATCAAATGCATGTATATTGATAATCCAGAATATCTGGATGAAAAGATCAAGGACCCGCTTTTTGACCAGATGAAGAAGAGAGTAACTTTTTCTAAAACAGAACCATTCTATTACGAAGCAACTGCCGCTAATACAGATAAGGCAACTGGGCTAAAAGTTTTGTGCGAGCACTTGGGAATTAAGGCAGAAAATGTTATGGCCTTGGGAGATCAAGCTAATGACATGCCAATGATCAAGTATGCTGGCCTAGGGGTTGCGATGGGCAATGCTGTAGCAATTACCAAGAAAAATGCTGATCAAATTACGACAGATTGTGATCATGATGGAGTAGCAAAGGCAATTAATGCAATTCTTAATAAGTAAATTGCTGAAAGTATGGTAGCAGTAAGACATAGCTGAAAGCGATAGGAGACAAAATGACAAAAAAGAAGGTTTTGGTTTTAGGCGGCTTAAGAGAAGACGCTTTAGATGAATTAAAAGCAAACTGCGATGTTACCATTGGACCTGTAGGTCATCGAATGGATGATGACAGAGAATGGGTGCGCAACCATCTTTCATAATTTGATGGCTTGATTGCAGCAAAAATGCATATTGATTGAGAAATGCTTGAACACGCTGATAATTTAAAAGTAATTTCAACTTACGGTGTGGGCTTTGATCATATTGACGTGGAAGCAGCAAAAGAAAAAGGAATCGTTGTTTCTAATTGTCCTAAGAGTGTCCTGCCGAATTAGTTTTAGCAATGATTTTTGCTTGTGCAAGAAGACTTCATTACTATGATCACAGTATGCGCGAGGGCGTTTTCCTTAACATGAGTGAGTATGATAACCAAGGATATAGTATTGAAGGCAAAACTCTAGGCATTTTAGGCTTAGGCAGAATTGGTTCTCAAGTAGCAAAATTCGGTAAGATGCTTGGAATGAAGATTATTTATTATAATCGCCATCAAACAGAAAATGACATTGATGCTAAATATGTTGATTTAGATACGCTTTTAAAAGAAAGCAACTTTTTATCTTTGAATGCTCCTTTAACTGAAGAAACACGTCATATTATTGATGCTGCGGCTTTATCTAAGATGAAAGATACTGCTTTCTTGATTAACGTAGCTCGGGGCGGATTGGTTGATCAAGCAGCCTTAGTTGATGCCCTTAAATCTGATGAAATTGCCGGTGCTGGTTTGGATGTCTTTGAGAATGAAAATGAAGTCGATGAAGAATTAGCAGGTCTTGATAATGTAATCATGACGCCACATGTTGGTAGTGCAACTCATATGGCAAGATACAATTTGTCTAAAGAAGCAAGTAAAAATATTATTTCTTATTTGATCGATGGTCAAGCCTTGAATCAAGTAAATGCATAATAAAAAAATACTAGTCTAGATCGACTAGTATTTTTTATTAATATATTTTAAATTATGTAAAGCTATTTACTTTCCAGCTGACTATGGTGATAGCCATAAACAAAATAGATAATAATGCCGATGATCATCCAAGTACCAGCCAAGATGAAAACATCGGTGTTTAACTGAAAAATCATAAAGATGCAGCATAAGCCCGAGACAACGGGAACATAAGGATAGCCTGGAACTTTAAAGCCAACATTTTTAATATCTGTGCGCGAACGCAATCTGATAATGCCAAATGAGACAAGAGTAAATGCAAACAAAGTACCGAAGCTGACCAAATTGGTTAGCTGATCGACAGAAAAGAACGCAGCACCTAATGCGATTACAATTGTTACTACCAAAAGTGCTAACTGTGGTGTATGGTGTTTGGCATCGATTTTACTAAAAACGTGTGGTAATAATCCATCTCTTGCCATCGCGTAGATTAAGCGTGAGCTAGAGTAGATCATCGTCAACATCATTGTCGCCATTCCGACCATTGCTCCTAATGACAAAAGTTCAGCCAGCCAGTCCTGATGAACATACTGCAATGCAAAAGCAACTGGATTAGCGATATCAAGTTTGGTGTAATTAACCATCCCTGTTAAAACCAGAGATACTCCCATGTATAAAATTACTGCCACAGCTAGCGTTCCAATGATTCCTAATGGCATGTTTTTTTGTGGCTGTTTGACTTCGGCAGCAGAACTGGATACAACATCAAAGCCTAGAAAGGCAAAGAAAACTGTAGTTGCTCCTTTGAAGACACCCGCCATTTTGTATGGCAAAAAGGGATGATAATTGCTAGGTTTAATAAAATTCAGGCCAACAAAAATGAAAATCAAAATAATCGCAATTTTAATAATGACTGCCGTGTTATTGATTTTAATTGAATTTTTCATTCCTTGCGCCAGCAGCAATGCAATTAAGAAGATAACTACTACCGCGATAAGGTCAAAATACACGCCTTGTTTTGGATTAAAAGGACCAGAAACTGCTTTAGGCAACTTTATTCCGAATGGTTTAATAAAGGCTGTAAAATATGATGACCAACCAGCTGCTACTGTGGCCACGGCGAGCATGTATTCAAGAATCAACGCCTATCCCATTAACCAGCCAATGAATTCACCATAGATGATATTGCCGTAAGAATAAGCTGAACCAGCTACAGGAATTGATGAGGCAAATTCAGCGTAGCACATTCCTGCTAAAACACAGATTACAGCAGCTACCAAAAAGGAAAGGCTGACGCCAGGACCGGCAGTAGTTGCTGCCACAGTACCAGGCAAAATAAAAATACCGGTGCCAATTACAGCTCCGATACCCATGGCCATTAGATCAAAAGCAGTCAACGTTCTTGAAAATTTAATATCTTCTCCTAAATAAGTTGTGATTTTTTGCTTTCGGAAAATATGCAGTTTCATGTTTATCGTACTTTCATTATTTTTTTAAACGTTTTTGGTACCAGCGATAAGCACCAAAGAAAACTAGTATTGCTAAAACGGCGACGACGATTAATGAATAATCTTCAAAAATAGTAACAATTATCTGCCATTTGCTGCCCATATATGCACCTAAGCAAATTAGGACGGTATTCCAAATTAAACTGCCTAGCGTGGTTAAAACGAGAAAATAAGTTTTATTTACTTTAGCAATTCCGGCTGGGATAGAGATTAGGCTGCGAATAACCGGGACAAAACGACCAAAAAAGATCGTTTTGATGCCGTGCTTGTCAAACCACGCGATAGAACGCTTAACATCGTCCTTTTTGAAGCCTAATTTTTTAAAAAGAGGATGCGCAAATAATTTGGTTAATCTTTCTTCAGTTAGCAAACTGCCAATCCAATAAAGAATGATTGCTCCAATTAAAGAGCCAATCGTAGAAGCAATTACTAGACCAACAATATTCATCTGCGTTTTGCCAGTCATAAAGCCGCCAAATGAAAGAATTACTTCTGAAGGAATTGGCGGAAAGACGTTTTCGATGGCAATCAGCAAAGCGATCGCCAAGTATCCAAAATGATCAATTAATGAAAAAATTCCAGGCAGACATATTAGCTCCTTAAAAGTTATTTTAATAAAAAATATATCAAACAATCAGTTTCAAAGCAATCTTTCTTTTGGCAAATGTGTAAAATAATGGAAAAATTTATAAATATGTTAAAATTTGAATGCAAAATATAGGGGGTGATTTTTTGGCAACTGAACTAATTGAAGACAAATTGAAACTCTTACCGGCCAAACCGGGATGCTATTTGATGAAAGATATTAACGGTACGGTGATTTATGTTGGCAAGTCGAAAAATTTAAAAAATCGTGTTCGTTCATATTTTAATAGCAAGCAAGTTGGCAGAAGAGCTGAATTAGTTCGTGAAATTCGTGACTATGATATCATTACTGTTTCTACTGATAAAGAGGCCTTTCTGCTTGAAATTACTCTCATTAAAAAATATCAACCTTATTATAATGTACAATTAAAGCAGGGAACAGGCTATCCTTATATTGAAATTACTAACGAACGTGATCCGCAAACCAAGCTGACCAGTGTGGTTCATAAGGATAAAGGCTATTATTTTGGACCGTATCCTAATGTCTATGCGGCACAGGCAACGCTTAAGTTTATTCAAAAAGTATTTCCATTGCGCCGTTGCAATGGCTATCAAGGCAGACCGTGTCTTTACTACCATATGGGACAATGTCTGGGAGCTTGTTTTAAAAAAGTGCCTGAAAAAGAATATGCAGAGCAGATCAAGAAAATAAAAAGCTTTCTAAATGGTGATATTGGCTGGGTTAAACAAGACTTAACGCAAAAGATGGAAACAGCTTCGCAACAATTAGAATTTGAACGAGCAGCGGAAATTCGTGATCAGTTAAAATATATTGAGGAAACAGTCGAAAAGCAAAAAATTATTTCTAATGACAACACTCAACGCGATATTTTTAATTTCTATGTTGATAAATCTTGGCTGTCAGTTCAAATCTTCTTTTTACGGCAGGCTAAACTATTAAGACGAGAAACAAGAATGTTCCCCTTGACTGATGCTGGTGAACCGGAAGATGAATTTGTTTCGTTTATCGTTCAGTTCTACAATCAAAGAAATCGTGTATTGCCAAAAGAAGTTTTAGTTCCCAAAGGAATTGACAATGAAGATTTATCCGAAGTCTTGCACGTGCCGGTGAGAACTCCGCAACGAGGACAAAAGCGTGCTCTGCTTGAGATGGCTAAAGACAACGCTAAGCTAAAACTCGATGATAAATTCCGTCTGCTAGAATTAGGCAATCGTAAAACCAAAGGCGCGCAAAAAGAAATTTTTGCAGCTTTAGGTTTGCCTTACGGTCACATTATTGAAAGTTTTGACCACTCGCATATTCAGGGAGCGGATCCGGTATCGGCATTAGTAGTGTTCAAAGATGGTGAAACTGACAAGACTTCATATCGTAAATATAAATTAAAAGGTGAAGTTGAACATCAGAACGGTGGCGATGAATTGCGCAATACTCGTGAGGTAGTGCGCAGACGTTATGGCCGCTTACTAAGAGAGCATAAAAAGATGCCTGATTTAATTTTGATGGATGGTGGTCAGATTCAGGTTGAGGCTTGTGAAGGCGTTTTGCGCAATGAGCTTAATCTGAACATTCCAGTTGCCGGTATGGTTAAAGATGATAAGCATAGAACCAATCACTTATTATTCGGCGATCCGATTAATGGGCAGCCGTTTAAACTAATTCCAATGGATCCAAAATCGCAGGGCTTTTATTTAATGACCAGAATTCAGGACGAAGTGCACCGGTTTGCGATCACTTTTCATAGAAGAACTCATGCTAAGAATGCTTTATCTAGTCGACTGGATTCAATTAAGGGTATCGGCCCAAAGAGTCGCAACAAGCTTTTGCGTCAATTTGGCTCAATGAAGAAAATCAAAGAGGCCTCAATTGATGAATTAAGAAATGCTGGTTTGACCCTAACCCAGGCACAATCTGTTAAATTAAGTTTGTAATCTCTGAAAGAATAGCTTATTATAGCCATTTCTGTGTTATTATATTAAAGTTAGAAAGACGGAAGGAGTTTTCACATGCCAACATTTGTAGATCAAACAAAAATTGAAGTTCAAGCCGGAAAAGGCGGAGATGGCATGGTTGCTTTCCGCCATGAAAAATTCGTCCCTAACGGCGGTCCAGCTGGTGGTGATGGCGGTCGTGGCGGCAGCATAATTTTTGTGGCTGATAGCGGCTTAAGAACATTGATGGACTTTAGATATCGGCGAAAGTTCAAGGCTGATAATGGTGAAAACGGTAGAATCAAGGCACAATATGGTCGTGCTGCCAAGGATCTTTATTTGAAAGTTCCTGTTGGTACGACAGTATATGATTTTGATACTAACGAAGTTATTGGTGATTTGGTTGAGAATGGTCAAGAGCTTGTGGTTGCTAAAGGTGGCCGCGGCGGAAGAGGAAACATCCATTTTGCTAATAGTGTTAATACTGCACCAGAAATTGCTGAAAATGGTGAGCCTGGTGAAGATCGCGTTCTGCGTTTAGAGCTGAAAATGTTGGCTGATGTCGGTTTGGTCGGCTTTCCTTCAGTGGGCAAATCAACTTTGCTGTCAGTAGTAACCAAAGCCAAACCAAAAATTGCGGCATATCAATTTACTACGTTAACGCCAAACTTGGGCATGGTAATCTTGCCTGATGGTCGCGACTTTTCAATGGCGGATTTGCCAGGATTAATTGAAGGTGCAAGTCAAGGCGTTGGCTTAGGGATGCAGTTTTTACGGCATATTGAACGTACCAAGGTTATTTTGCATTTAGTGTCAATGGATCCAAATAATGGTCGTGAAGCAATCGAAGACTATCATGCTATTAAGAAGGAATTGGCTAATTACACCACTGACTTAACTAAAAAACGCGAATTGATCGTTGCAACGCAAATGGATATTCCTGGTGCTGATCAGAAGTATCAAGAATTTAAAGATGCATTAGCACAAGAGAAGATTGGTGAACCGGTTTATGCGATTTCCAGCGTAACTCATCAAGGCATCAATGAATTAATGCGCGATGCAGCTAACTTAGTAGAAAAAGTTGAAGAAGAACGCAGCCAAACTGAAGAAAAACCAGTGGCTGTTCAGAAGAATAAAGAATATAAATTCAAAGCACCAAAGACTAATAAGTTTACAGTTGAAAAAGTGGATGAACATGCATTTATCGTTAAAGGTGAGGGACTTGAACGATTGGTGCAAAGAATCAATTTGGATCACCAAGATGGAATTATGCTACTTGCACGTAAATTGAACAATCTTGGCGTTGATGAGGCCTTAAGAAAGGCTGGCGCAGAGAATGGCGATGATGTTGCAATTGGTGACTTTAACTTTGAATTTGTACAATAACTTGGAGAGTATTTGAGAATTTAATAATGAAAAAGAATCGGTTTATTACAGGATATTCAGGACTCAGAGCGTTAGCGGTAATTGGCGTTATTCTATATCATCTTGATCCGAATACGTTTGTTGGTGGCTATCTTGGCGTACTGATCTTTTTTGTGCTTTCAGGATATCTGGTTACTGACCATATGCTGCGGTCATACCAGGAAAAAGGTAGTTATGATAATAAACGATTTTACTTGCATCGGATTAAACGCTTATACCCGCAATTAATTGCTGTATTGTGGCTTTCCTCTGCCTGGATAGTACTTTTTCAAAGAAATTTACTGGCAAAATTAAATCAAATTGTGATCAGCAATTTGCTGAATGTTTATAATTTTTGGCAAATTTTAAATGGTCAAAGCTATTTTGAAAGATTTGTCAGTAATGGATCACCATTTACGCATTTATGGACGATGTCCATAGAAGGGCAATTTTATATTCTGTGGCCAATTGTCATCTTTTTATTAGTAAAATTTGCTCGTTCTCGTAAACATATTTTTTGGATCATATTTGCCTTTTCACTGCTTTCTGCGTTAGAAATGGCAATTCTGTACCTTAGAGGGGCCGATATTAACCGAATCTATTATGGTACTGATACTCGCTTTTTCTCACTTGGACTAGGTGCTGCAATGGCAGTGATCTGGCCAGTTGAAAATTTGCGGTCATCGATTGCAAAGCGTAATAGTCGAATATTGGATCTGACAGGGTTGATTGCTTTTGTTGGCATGCTGCTCATGTTCTTCAGCAGTACAATGAACCCACAAACAGCATTTACATATTGTGGTGGAATGCTTATCTTCTCCATTTTGACGACAATTATGATTGCAATTATTGCGCATCCAGGCAGTCATTGGAATCGGATCCTTACTAATCCTGTCTTCAGTTGGATAGGTTCTCGCAGCTATGGAATATATCTGTATCAATTTCCGGTTATGATCTTCTTTGAAGATAAGATGACTGATATTGGCGATCACGCTACTCTTTATCATATTATTGAAATAATCTTGATATTGTTAATCAGCGAAGCAACTTATCGTTTGATTGAACGACCAATGGGACGAATTACGTGGCCAGGCACCAAAAATTATTTCAATCATTTATTTGATATGAGAAATAATAATTGGTCTAAAAAAGTTATGGCCGCTTTTGTCGCTTTTGTTTTAATAATTGGCAGCATTGGAATAGCAATTTCACCAACAGCTAAAAGGGTTGACTTCAATAAAACGCAATTAGCTAAGAGAATTAAAGCCAATCGCGCAAAACAGCAAAAAGATAATCAAGCGCTAATTAAAAAATTTAAAAAGGCACCTAAGAAACAAAAGACAAGCAAGGTTGTTCAAAAGGCCAAAAAAGAAGCCAAAAAGCATCCAGTGAACAAGAGCTACGTTAAATATGGTATTTCTCAAGTTGATTTACAGTTGGCTCAACAAATGCCAGTAACGGCAATCGGCGATTCCGTAATGGCCGGCTCAAGCAATGACTTAAAGCAGTTAATGCCTAAGGCAATCATTGACGCTGCTGTGTCAAGGCAAATGAATGTTGCTTTTGGATTGCTAAGCAGCTATCAAAATCAAGGTGCACTTGTTGATAATGTCTTAATTGGTTTAGGAACCAACGGACCTTTCTCAATGGGTGATTTAGATCGATTGATGAATCAGGTTGGAAAAAAGCGGCATGTGTTCTGGATTAATACTCATGTACCAACTAGACAATGGCAAGATCAAGTTAATAGCTTGCTTGACCAAGCCCAAAAACGTTATGATAATTTTACGGTTATTAATTGGTATGGATATTCAAAGAATCATCCAAATTGGTTCTATCAAGATAAAACTCACCCTACGCCAAAAGGATCGAAATATTATAGTGCATACATTGTAAAAACAATTGTGAAGCATGCAAAATTTTAGAATAGGAAAGTAGTTCATGGAATTACAATTTTTAGGAACTGGGGCTGGTCAGCCTTCAAAGCAGCGCAATGTTGCTGGACTGGCTTTAAAGCTATTAGACGAACTCAATGAAATTTGGTTGTTTGATGTTGGTGAGGCTACACAGCATCAAATTTTAAAGACAAATATTCGTTTAATAAAGGTAACTAAAATATTTATTTCACATAATCATGGAGATCATATCTTTGGGTTGCCCGGCTTGCTAGCCACGCGTTCTTTTCAAGGGGATGTAGGACCGTTAACAATTTATGGACCACCAGGTTTAGAGCAATTCGTTAAAACCTCATTGCGCGTTTCACGTACTAAAGTTTCTTATCCAATAAAATTCGTTGAGTTAACTGAGGGCGGACTGATTTATCAAGGAAAAGATTTTAGAGTTTATACAGAAAAATTAGATCACCGAGTTCCGAGTTTCGGTTATCGTATTGTCGAAAACTCTCGGCCTGGTGAGCTTTTGATGGATAAACTTGCGAAATATCATATTCCAAATGGACCTTTATATGGTAAATTAAAGGCGGGCGAGCAAATCGCTTTGGCAGACGGTACTATTTTGAATGGAAAAGACTTCTTGGGACCAGCAAGACCCGGAAGAATTGTAACAATCATATACGATACTCGTTCAACCCCTAATATTGCCAAATTGGCGCAAAATGCGGATGTATTGGTTCATGAATCAACATTTGCTGGCAATGAAGCCAAGTTGGCTCATTCATATTACCATTCAACTTCTGTTGAAGCAGCGCAAGTTGCCCGTGATAATGGCGTAAAGAAATTGTGTTTAGACCATATTTCAGCCAGATATTTGGGCAATAAGGCTAAGCGTTTAGAAAAACAAGCTAAGAAAGTTTTTCCTAATACAATATTAGTTAATGATTTGGATCAAATTAATATTCCAATGAAAGGAACAAATTAAGATGAGTAATTCTTTAAGAAATAAGGTAGTCGTAGTCACAGGTGCTTCTAGCGGCATTGGACGTTCAATTGTGCTAGAGAGTGCCGGACGTGGTGCAACAGTTATTTTAATTGCACGAAACGAAGGCAAGCTAAATGAAATTGCTTCTGAAGCTAAAGAATTATCAGGAACTGATGCATATGTTTTCCCAACTGATATGGGTAAGGCAGATGAAATCGAAGCAACCTTTAAGAAAATTATTGCCAGCGTCCAACATATTGATTTCTTGGTAAATTGTGCCGGTTTTGGCAAGTTTGAAACCTTTATGGACAGTGATATGCAAGATGCCACCAATATGTTCCAAGTAAATGTTCTCGGACTGATGTACTTTACTCGTTTGGTAGGTCGGGTAATGATGGAAGAAAGGACTGGTCAAATTATTAACTTTGGTTCAATTGCCGGTAAAGTTCCAACAACCAAATCTGCAGCTTATAGTGCATCCAAGGCTGCAGTGATTCAATTTTCAAATGTATTGCGCTTAGAATTGAAGCCATTTGGCGTTAAAGTTATGACGGTCAACCCAGGCCCTGTTTATACCAATTTCTTTAATATTGCTGACAAGACTGGTAATTACGTCAAAAATGTTCAAGCATTCATGCTTGATCCTGATGATGTTGCTTGGCAAGTTGTTCACTACTTCGGTAGCGATAAGCGGGAATTGAATTTGCCGATTAGCTTGGCAATTGCAGCAAAATTCTATAATTTGTTCCCAACGATAGGTGATATTATTTCACTCAAAGTGGCTTCTAGAAAGTAAGAAAATGAAATTGAAGAATAAACGACAGATAAATTTGATTATTAGTTTAATTTTAGCTTTATTAGCAGTAATTTTCGTTGTTTTAAATACAAAGCTAGTAGAAATCAATTTTGGATTGTTTTCATTTAAATTACCGTTAATTATTGTCTTAGTGGTGATGATTATCATCGGTGTTTTGCTAGGTTATTTTTTAGGACATGATCAGCAAATTGTTAAGAAGAAAAATTAATAATCTTGATTTATCAGTGATTCAATAGTATCATTGAAGCATATGAGTGATTAGGCTCACTTTTTAGTGTGGTCGAAGCTTAAGTCTACAATAAAGGAGATCAAAATCAATGGCAGTTCCAGCAAGACATACTTCTAAACAAAAGAAACGTTCTCGTCGTGGTCATATTAAGTTAACTGTCCCAGCAATGCACTATGATGCAACTACTGGTGAATACCGTTTAAGCCACCGCGTTTCACCTAAGGGTTATTACAAGGGTCGTCAAGTTGTTAACAAGAACAGCGAAAGCGACAATAAGTAATTAAAGGACACCGGTTTGTGGTGTCTTTTTTTATGCCTAAATTCGAAGGGAAAATTATGAAATTAGTATTTTTACATTCAAGTGATACCCATGGCTTTTTATTGCCGACAGACTATCAGAATAAAAACAATTATGAAGCGCCTTTTAGTTTGAGTCGAGTAAGTACTGCTATTAAGACTGAAAAAAATAAATTCGGCGCAGATCATGTTGTGGTGACAGATGCCGGAGATTGCTTGCAAGGATCTCCACTTGCTTCGTATGCACATTCTACTGGTGATTACCGGGACTTGGCAATTTTTACCGAAGCCTACAATAAAGTAGGCTACGATGCACGTTGTCTAGGAAACCACGACTTTAATTTTGGACAAGATTATTTAACCTATTATATCGATAACAATAAAGCACCAATCATCAATGACAATATTTTGGATGCAGAAACCAATGTACCAGCTTTTGGCAAGGAATATCAAATTATTGAAAAAAGTGGAATTAAGATCGGGATTTTAGGAATTACAACTCAATATATTCCGCACTGGGAACCTAAAGAAAACATTGCTGGGTTAAAATTTATTTCTGCTTATGAACAGATAAAGCATTATGCAAAAATCTTAAAACCAAAAGTAGATATTTTGGCAGTAATATATCATGGCGGCTTTGAGAGCGATCCTGTAACTGGTGAAGCGACAGAACCACATCATGGAGAGAACGAAGGCTATAAGATTTTAACCGAAATCCCGGAAGTAGATGTCTTTTTGACAGGACACCAACACCGCCGGTTAAATGTAGTATCAAAAAATACCGCAATTGTTCAACCAGGTTATCGTGGAGAAGCTATTGCGAAAGTTATGCTTGATATTGATGAAAAAACAAAAAAGATCAACAGCATGTCTACTAAATTAATTGATACTAAAGATTATGAACCTGATCCAGAAATTGTAGAGCTTGTTCATAATTTAGACGAACGAACTCAAAAATGGTTAGACCAGCCAATTGCTAATTTGAGTGAACCTGCACCGATTGAAGACGCAATGAAAGGGCGTTTGCAAGGAGCCCCATTTATTAATTTGCTGCAGCAAATGCAGCTTTGGTTTACCAAGGCAGATGTGTCTGCTACTGCTGTTATGAGTGAGAAGGCTAAGGGATTCGGCAAAGAAGTTACAATGCGTGATGTTTTGCTCAATTATCCTTATGCCAATCAGCTTTGTCGCGTAAAACTAACCGGTAAACAGCTGCGTCATATTATTGAACATAGTGCAAGTTTTCTAAAAAAGGATACTGATGGCAAAATCAAATTCCTTGATCGCTGGATCAAACCTAAGCCATTGCTGTATCATTTTGATGTCTTTTATCCAATCGAATACGAAGCAGATATTTCTAAACCAGCCGGTGAACGTTTAACTAAGCTTGTTTTAAATGGCAAGCCGATCGAAGATGATAAGATTTATCATTTAGCAGTCAACAATTATCGTGCAATGGGTGGCGGTTTCTATCCAGAATACAGCATGGATAAAATTGAATTTACGCTGGATAAAGATTATGTTCAAATGTTTTCGGAATATTTAACTCATGGGCCGATTAAAGTAGATACAACACATAATTATCGTTTTTACTAAAAAAATAACCGTTAGTCAGATGACTAACGGTTTATTTTTTTATTCTACTTAAGATTTGAAAACTTGCTTTTGTCTTTATGCGAATGAGCAGTGATGGTTGGAATAATTGCTGCAAAGAGGATACCAAAGACAACTCCAATAATAAGAGATTCTTTTGGATTAAAAGCACTTTGGGTTAAAGGAGCAGCAATAAAGCCAATAACCATCATGTAAATAACGCTCCATACAATAGTTACGATATAGCGACCCATAATCATTCCTTCTTTCATCTCACGATTTTATCAAAAATAAAGAATGTTTTCAATCCATTAATTTAAAGGTGATTTGTTATACTGTTTATGAAAGAACAGGAGGCCAAACAATGAAAATTGCAGCATTGCAAAATCTAAGTGCTTTTTCTTTGCTGGAAAGTCCAACTAGAGTTAAAGATTTGCTTACGACTGCCAAAAAAAGAAATTATGGTGCCGTTGCTTTAACAGATATCAACGTGACTTATGGATTGGTCAATTTTTTTGAGTTGGCTAAAGAGGTCGGCATTAAAGCTCTGCTGGGGATGCAAATCAGAATCAATGGTTTGATTGATCCTACTTCAAAATATGATTTGATTGCAATCGCCAAAAGCAATGCTGGCTACCATAATTTGTTACGCCTTTCTAGTGCAATCAATTTGCTGACAGATAATGGTGACAATAATAAAATTCTTACTCTAAAAGAATTGACTAAGTATTTAGATGAAATGGTTATAATTGTCCCGGCTAATCAGCATAGTGAGCTGGTAATGCTTTCGCAGCGCAATGATCAGTTGGGAGCCGATTTTGTTCGTGAATTAAAAGAGATTGTTCCTGCCACAAGTCAGCTATATTTAGGCGTTTACGCAAGCAAGAATCAAAATAATTACATTGATTATATTCAGTCTTTAGCAAAGCAATTTGCTTTACCTCTTGTTGCGACTGAAGATTGTCAGTATTTAAATCCGCAAGATCACTTTTTGCGTAAAACTTTGCAGGCAATAAAACAAGGGGATAAGCTGCAAGATATCGTTCCCCTTTCTAAACAAACAGGATCGCATTATTTGGCAGAGGGAGAAGAGCTTCTTTCTCGCTATCACGATTTCTACCTAGATCAAGCCTTGAATAATACTTGGAAAATCGCAGAAGAATGTAATGCTGAAGTGATTTTTCAAAAGCCAGTTCTGCCAAAATATCATCAAGATAAATTCGCTAGTTCGAAAGAGTATTTGCTTTATTTGGCTCAGAACGGCTTAAAGGCACGTTTTAAGGGTAAAAACGTCCCAGAAGCTTATCAAAAACGGTTGCGTTATGAGCTAGATGTAATAAATCGCATGGGTTTTGATGATTATTTTTTAATCGTTTGGGATGTAATCAATTATTGCCATAGAGTTGGCATTACTACTGGTCCCGGACGTGGGTCAGCATGTGGGTCTTTAGTTTCCTATGCCTTAAGAATTACCGAAGTCGATCCGCTAGAATATCATCTTCTTTTTGAAAGATTTTTAAATCCAGCTCGACATGAAATGCCTGATATTGACTTGGATATCCCCGATATTAGGAGAGACGATGTCATAAAATATATGTATCGTAAATATGGGATGGATCATGCAGCTCAAATTTTAACTTTTGGTACCTTGGCGGCAAAACAAGCGCTGCGGGATACTGGTCGCGTTTTTGGATTAAGTGTGGTTGAACTTAATAAATGGGCTGACGCTGTTCCATATTCAAAAGGAAAAATCACATTGAATGAAGCCTATCAGGAGTCTCGCCAGACGCGCTTGATTGTTGATTCAACATCTGAGAATAAGCTTCTTTTTCAAACGGCACGCGCTTTGGAAGGGTTGCCGCGTCATTATTCAATTCATGCGGCCGGATTAGTAATCAGTGATAATTCGATTGCCAGCATTTCAGGCTTGCAAGCCGGTAAATTGGGGATTCCTGTAACACAGCAAACCAAAAAATATGTTGAATCATTAGGTTTGTTAAAAATTGACTTTTTGGGTTTACGCAATCTAACCATTTTAGGCAATACCTTAGCTTTAATTAAAAGTCAGGGAATAAATATCGATCCCAACAAAATTCCATTAAACGATGCAAAGACTTTAGAATTGTTTCGTGCAGGTAAAACTGATGCTGTCTTTCAATTTGAATCTGAAGGCATTAGAAAAGTTCTTCGAAAGCTGGCACCTGATAATTTTGAGGATTTAGTTGCGGTTAATGCCCTTTACCGTCCAGGTCCAATGCAGAACATAGATACTTTTATTGCACGTAAAAAAGGGGAGCAAGCTATTGTTTATCCGGATCCAAGCTTGAAGCAAATTCTAGCTCCTACTTATGGCATCTTGGTTTATCAGGAACAGGTCATGCAGACTGCTCAAATTTTAGCAGGCTTTAGTTTAGGCGAGGCTGATCTTCTTCGCAGAGCCATGTCTAAGAAAAATCAAGCATTGATTGAACAAGAAAAAGCGAAGTTCATTGAAGGGACAATTCAAAAAGGTCACTCTAAGCAAGTAGGTGAACGCGTTTATCAATATATTGAGCAATTTGCCAACTATGGCTTTAACAGGTCGCACGCTGTCGCTTATACCAAAATTGCTTATTGGCTAGCCTATTTAAAGGTTCATTATCCAGCTGCTTTTTATACTGCATTGCTGAATTCTTCAGGGGCAAGCAAATTAAAGGTCCAAAATTATATCATGCAGGCGCAAGAAGCAGGAATTAGAGTTTTGCCACCAGACATCAATCAAAGCGGTTTAGATTTTAAACTACTAAAAGGACAAATTTTAGTGGGTTTAAAGGCAATCAAGGGACTGCGAAATGATTTTACGAAAAGCATTGTTCAGCTAAAAAAGCCGATAAAATCACTTGATGATTTTTTACGTAAAATTGAGCTGAAATATTTGCAGTTAGATCCAATTAAAGCGCTGATCATGGCAGGCTGTTTTGATCATTTAAATGATAATCGCAATGAATTGCTGGTAAATTGCAAAGAAATGATTGAAAATGTGCAATTAACGGGGCAAAATCTTTCATTGTCCGAGATTCTTGGGGATGCACCGATCAAGAAAGCAGCGGCTCCAACAAGCGGTCAACGCGCTGATATGGAAGAAAAAGCGTTGGGATTTTCTACCACAACTACACCATTGATCGCCGTTCAAAAGTATGCGCAAAAATTTAACGCTAAGGCCTTGAATCAAGTTGATATCAATGAAAACAGTGTCTGTGTTGGGAAGTTAATGAAATTAAAATTAATTAGAACCAAGAAAGGACAAACGATGGCTTTTGCCAGCTTTGCAGATTCAAGCAGTCAGCAGGAAGTTACGATTTTTCCACGAATTTATGATCAAATACATTCAGTACTTAAAGAGGGCGACATTTATTTGCTGGGTGTAAAGTGTCAGGGCGATCGTTACAATTCTAGCAAAAAGCAATATTTGTTAACTAACTTGAAACGCGTGAACTTTAAAGAATAAATAAAATTTTTACCCTATTGTCAGTGATGTAAGCGCTATTATTTAAATTTACCATTAATTCAACAAATAAAAGGATTTTTTATGAGATTTTTAGCTCGAAAAATGGTAAGATTTAGTTGATGTGAGAAATTACACAAATAATCATGATGAGGTGAATTCATGAAACGGATTGGTATTTTAACTAGTGGTGGCGACGCCCCTGGTATGAACGCAACAATCAGAGCGGTTACTAAGACTGCAATCCATCACGGACTTGAAGTAATGGGTATTCGTTATGGTTTTGCTGGCTTGGTTGCAGGTGACTTCGTTCCGCTTACTGCGGAAGACGTTGACCATAAGATCAACCAAGGTGGTACTTTCTTGTATTCTGCACGTTATCCTGAATTTGCACAAGAAGATGTGCAAAAGAAGGGTGCAGAGCAATTAAGAAAGCACGGTATTGATGCTGTTATCGTTATTGGCGGTGACGGATCTTACCACGGTGCTTTAGCTTTAACACGTCTTGGTATTAATTCAGTTGGTTTGCCAGGAACTATTGATAATGACATTCCTTATACTGAATATACTATCGGTTATGATTCTGCTTGTCGTACTGCTATGGACGCAATCGATAAGATTCGTGACACAGCAAGCAGTCACCACCGCGTGTTCATTGTTAATGTAATGGGCCGTGAATGCGGCGACATTGCAATGCGTGTTGGTGTAGCTAGTGGAGCGGATGCAATCGTTGTTCCTGAACGTGACTACGATATCAAGAAGATTGCTAAGACTCTTAAGCAAGGTTTTGCTGATGGCAAAGACCATGGTCTTGTTGTATTAGCTGAAGGTGTTATGAGTGCTGATGACTTCAGAAAAGAACTTTTGAAGTATGGTGACTTTGACGCTCGTGCTAATGTACTTGGCCATATGCAACGTGGTGGTTCACCAACTGTCGCAGATAGAGTAAATGCTACTAAGATGGGTAATTATGCTGTTAACTTACTTCTTGATGGTAAAGGCGGTTTAGCTGTCGGCATGGAGAATGGTAAGTTAAATACCCACGACATTCTTGATCTGTTTGATGGTAAACATGAAGGCGACTACTCACTGTTGGATGTTAATGAAGAAATGACTAAAGATTAGTCGATTTTTTGGAGAGGATTTTTTAAATAATGAAGAAAACTAAGATTGTTAGTACTTTAGGGCCAGCTTCAAACGATATTGAAACTATTACCGCTTTAGCAAAAGCTGGTGCAAACGTATTCCGTTTCAACTTCTCACACGGTGATCACGCAGAACACTTGGCACGTATGAAGATGGTTCGTCAAGTGGAAAAGGATACTGGTATACTTCTTGGTATCGACCTTGATACTAAGGGTGCTGAAATCAGAACCACTGAACAAGAAGGCGGCAAGTTCACTATTAACACTGGTGACAAGATCCGTATTTCTATGGATGATACCAAGAAGGGTAACAAGGACATGATCCACGTTACCTACGAAGGGTTGTACGATGATACCCATGTTGGCGGTCACGTATTGATCGATGATGGTTTGGTTGACCTTTTGATCAAGGAAAAGGATGACGCTAAGAGAGAACTTGTTTGTGAAGTTCAAAACACTGGTGTCATCGGTTCAAAGAAGGGTGTTAACGCACCAGGTGTTGAAATCCGCCTTCCAGGTATCACTGAAAAAGATACTAACGATATTAAGTTTGGTTTACAACATGGTATTAACTTCATTACTGCTTCATTTGCACGTAAGGCTCAAGATATCTTAGATATCCGTAAGCTTTGTGAAGAAGCAGGTGCTGACTACGTTAAGATCTTCCCTAAGATTGAATCTCAAGAAGGTATTGACAACGCAGACGAAATCTTACAAGTTTCAGATGGTTTGATGGTTGCTCGTGGTGACATGGGTGTTGAAATTCCATTCATGGAAGTTCCATTTGTACAAAAGGACTTGATCAAGAGAGCTAATGCACTTGGTAAGCCAGTTATCACTGCTACTCAAATGCTTGACTCAATGCAAGAAAACCCACGTCCAACTCGTGCCGAAGTTTCTGACGTTGCTAACGCTGTTCTTGATGGTACTGACGCAACTATGCTTTCAGGTGAATCAGCAAATGGTTTGTACCCAGTTAAAGCTGTTAAGGCTATGGCTGAAATTGACGAACGTACTGAAAAGCAATTGCTTAAGCGTAACACTTTAGCTCTTCAAAGATTCGAAGAATACAAGGGCTCAAACGTTACTGAAGCTATTGGTGAATCAGTTGTACGTACTGCTCAAGAATTGGGCGTTAAGACTATCATCGCAGCAACTAATTCAGGTTACACTGCTCGTATGATTTCTAAGTACCGTCCAAATGCAGACATTATTGCTATGACCTTTGACGAAAAGATCCAACACTCATTGGGTATCGTTTGGGGCGTAATTCCTGTATTGACTAGAAAACCTAAGTCAACTGATGACATGTTCGAAATGGCTGCTAAAGTTGCTAAGGAAAAGGGCTTAGTTAAGGATGGCGACCTTGTAATTATCGTTGCTGGTGTTCCAGTTGGTGAATCTGGTACTACTAACGTAATGAAGTTACAAATCATTGGTCACAAGCTTGCACAAGGTTTGGGTGTAGGTAATGGCTCAGTTGTTGGTAAGGCTGTAGTTGCTAACTCAGCTGAAGAAGCTAACAGCAAAGTTAAGGAAGGCGACATCTTAGTTTCTAAGGTAACTGACCCTGACTACATGCCAGCTATTAAGAAGGCTTCAGGCTTAGTTGTTGAAGCTTCTGGTTTGACTTCACACGCCGCAGTTGTTGGTTTGTCATTAGGTATCCCAGTTGTTGTTGGTACTACTGATGCAACTGATAAGATTTCTGATGGTACTACTATCACTGTTGATGCACGTCGTGGTGCTATTTACCAAGGTGAAATCTCAAACCTTTAATCAATTAAGATTAATTAAAAAGTAAATAAAATAGTCAGCTAGCGCGGCTGGCTATTTTATTTTGCACAAATTTTGCGTATACTGGTAAAAGAAATATGTAAAGTAGGAGATTAATATGCTTGGAACTATTCAAACTGGAAAAGTAACCGACCAAAATGAAAATGCATTTTTTGTCCAAATTGATGGAATTACTTACGAATTAAAAAAACATGAGCTAACTCAGGATGAAATTCCTAAAGTTGGCGATCAAGTCACAGGCTTTATTTATGATAATAAGAAGCATGAACGTGAAATGACGCAATTTTTGCCTTTCGCTGGTCCAGATCAATATGGCTGGGGCAAGGTAACCGAAGTTCGTTATGGTTTAGGAGTTTTCGTTGATGTAGGCTTACCAGATAAAGACATCGTTGTTTCTATGGATGATTTGCCACTGGATAAAGAAAGGTGGCCTCGAAAAGACGATCGTCTTTTAGTTCGTCTTGAAACTGACGAAAAAGAACGAATTTGGGCAAAACTAGCAGATGAAAATATTTTCGAACAATTGTCTGCAAGTTTTCCAAACAATATGAACAACAAAAATGTATTTGCGACTGTTTACTCAAGTAGAGAAATAGGTGCATTCGTTTTAACGAATGAATATTATCTTGGATTTGTTCCTGAATCACAAATGGGTAGGACTTTGCACTTAGGTGAGCAATTTAAAGGTCGGGTAATTGGCATTAGTCAGTACGGTCGACTTAATTTAAGCAATTTGCCGCGTGCCTTTGAAGAAATCGATGATGATGCACAAATGATTTTGATGAGTTTGCGTCGTAAGGAGACCAAAACTTTACCGTTTTATGATAAGTCAGACGCTCAAGAAATTAAGAACTATTTTGGCATTTCAAAATCAGCATTTAAACGTGCATTGGGCCACTTATTAAAGGAAAAATTGATTGTTGAAGATAAAGAAAACGGAACTATTACTTTAATTAAAGATTCTGAACAAAAAGATGACTAAATTAAATGATCAAATTGAAGATTATCTGCGTTTTGGACAAATTGAACGTGGATTAAGTGAAAATACGATAACTGCGTACAGACAGGATTTGACAGAGTTTTTAAATTTCTTGCAACAGGAAAAAATAGATTCTTGGCCGACTGAGGCAGTCGAAATAGATGCTTTTTTAGCAAGGCAAAAAGATTTAAATAAAGCTTCAAGTTCGATCAGTCGCATGATTTCTAGTTTACGCAAGTTTTATCAGTGGCTTGCCAGACAAAATATTCAAAAATTAAATCCAATGATTGAAATTGATTCTCCTAAAAAGCAGTGGCGTTTGCCAGTTGCTTTAACACAAGATGAAATGGATCGGCTGTTAGCTGCCCCAAACGTTGAGAAAAAGTTGGGTCTGCGTGACCGCGCATTATTAGAAATGATGTATGCAACTGGAATGCGGGTTAGCGAAGTAATCAATTTACAGCTAGAAGATGTTCATCCAGATTTGAAATTGATCAAGGTGTTTGGCAAGGGGTCAAAAGAACGTCTGGTTCCTGTAAGCAACATTGCTTTGGATTGGCTTGCAAAATATGAAAAAGAAGTTCGTGAATCTTTAGTTCTAAAACAAGGAAGAAATACAGAATTTGTCTTTTTAAATAATCGAGGTGGTTCTTTAACCCGTCAAGCTGTATGGCAAATTATTAAACACTACTGCCAGCTTGCAAATATCAATAAGGACGTTACTCCTCATACTTTAAGACATACTTTTGCTACGCACTTATTAGAAAATGGTGCGGATTTAAGGGTTGTTCAAGAAATATTAGGTCACTCCGATATCAGTACGACTCAGATATATACTAATTTGACACAAAAACATATTCTTGAGGTGTACAGAGAAACACATCCAAGGGCTTAGGTGATTAGATGCTAATTCAATATAAAAAAGATTTTGAAAAAACAACAATGGGGTTGTTGTCTTATTTACCGGACTTTAAAAATCTTGACAATTTAAAAGATGAAATGAGATTAAATCAGGCCAAGAATGATTTTCAGCTTTTTCTGTATCGTAATGATGAATCGAACATTATTGGTGTGATTGGTACGCAAAATGATGATCATTTTATTGTAATTCGCTATCTCTCGCTAGCACCAGGATATCGTGATGAAGAGCATGAACGGAAAATTCTGTCTGATTTAAAGGATAATTATCCAAATAAAAAAATCACGGCTTTGCCCGAATTTACTTATTTATTGAAGCTGGATAAGAATAATGACTAAAAAAGATAATTTAACATTAGAACTGCCTAACTTTGAAGGACCATTAGATCTTTTGCTTCATTTGATCAGATCACAGAAAATTGATATCTATGATATTCCAATTGCCCAAATTACCAGTCAGTATCTGGATTATTTAAAAAAGATGCAGCAACTAAATTTACAAATTGCTGGAGAATATTTTGTGATGTCATCCGCTCTTTTACGGATTAAATCGCAATATCTTTTGCCTCAAAATGATTTTGTTGATGATGATGAACAAGCGGAAGACCCGCGAGATGAACTGGTTCAACAACTGGTGCAGTATTCTGTTTTTAAAAAGATATCAAGCTTTTTTAAAGAAAAAAATGAAGAAGTCCCAGTTGTTGTTGCAAAGGAACCAAGTATTTCTAAAGACCAAAAAATTCAACCATTACCGTTAGGACAAATTACTGAAAAAGAATTGGGCGCAACTTTTGCGATGATCATCCACAAAATTAAACTTAAACAACCCAGTTCAGTAGCAATTAAAGTGCAGGAAACGCCAATCGGTGAAATGATTTCTTACTTAAAAGACAGAATTGATAAAGAAGGCAAAGTAAGTTTCTTTTCCTGTGTGCCGCGAATGAATAATTTGTCCGATGTAATCGGGCTCTTTTTAGCAAGCCTTGAATTATGTAAAAAGCACTTAGTTGTATTAAAACAAAACTGTACTTTTGGTGATTTAGAGATAGAAAGAAAAAAATTAGCATGGCAACAAAATTAGGAAAACTTGAATCATTGCTCTATATAGCAGGTGATAATGGTTTAAGCATTAAGAATCTATGTGAATTGCTGCATGTAACTGAGACAGAGCTTAATAATTTAACGGTTAAGCTTAAACGAAAATACGAAAATGATCCTGATTCTGGCTTGCAGGTAATTCAAATTAATGATTTATTCAAAATGACTACTAGCCCTGATACGGGCGAAATAATCGAAAAGTACTTTTCAAAAGATTTGACTAAAACATTGAGCCAATCCGCACTTGAAATTCTTTCAATTGTGGCATATCGTCAGCCAATTACGAGAGTAGAAATTGATGATATTCGCGGTGTAAACTCATCAGGTGCTTTGCAAACTTTGGTCTGGCGGGGATTAATTAAAGCAAATGGCAAAAAAGATGCACCAGGACATCCAAATTTATATGTAACGACAGATTATTTCTTACAGTATTTTAATTTCAAGAGTTTGGCTGATTTGCCTTTAATTGAAGATTTTGAAGATGAGAATTTTGAAAATGAAAGACTAGATCTCGAACAGAATGATTCTGATCAAAAAGGAGAAGAATAGATGACTTTAGAAAGATTGCAAAAAGTTATTGCAGAGGCTGGGATCGCTTCTAGACGTAAAGCAGAAAAAATGATTGTAGCTGGACGTGTAAGAGTTGATGGCAAATTAGTGACTAAATTAGGTACCAAAGTCGATACATTTAGTACGATCACCGTGGATGATGAACCAATTGAACGTGAAAGTCTGCACACTTATCTTTTTTATAAACCACGTGGTGTCGTTTCGACAGCTCATGACGATAAGGGAAGAAAAACAGTAGTCGATTACTTTGAGGATTTGCCATATCGTTTATATCCAGTAGGTCGTCTCGATTACGATACTTCTGGCTTGCTGTTGATGACAAATGATGGCAAATTAGCCAACCTGTTAATGCATCCCAAAAACGAAGTTCCTAAAGTATATGTGGCAAAAATAGAGGGAATTTTGGAACCAGATCAAATTATGACGCTTAAAAAGGGTGTCAAAGTGGATGGAAGAAAATGTGCACCAGCCAAGGTGAAGATTTTAAAGACAAATCAAAAGAAGAACAATCAAATTGTTCAATTAACCATTCACGAAGGTCATTACCATCAAGTCAAAAGAATGTTTAAAGCCGTTGGTCATCCTGTAGAAAAACTCTCCAGAGAGCGCTACGCTTTTTTGGATTTGCATGCGCTTACTTCTGGACAATATCGGGAATTAACGCGTGAAGAAGTTGACAGATTGAAACAGGTTGACTAAACTTAGATTGAACAATTAAATATTAGTGTGTTGTCTTCAGGGTAGGGTGAAAGTCCCGACCGGCGGTAAAGTCCGCGACCCACGAGAGTGGTTGAATTTCGAAAGAATACCGATAGTTAAAGTCTAGATGGAAGAAGACAGACCAACTTAAAAGAAATTTATACTTGCTTTTAAAAGTCTGTTGCTGAAGCAACAGGCTTTTTGTTTTTGTCTTAGGAGGAAAGTAAATATGAAGCGTAAGCATTCTAGCAATCTAACCAATTTGATTGCATTTGCTTTAATTGGTGCAATTGCATTCGTTGTTCAAAAATTTGAGTTTCCAATTATTCCTGGCGTAGGATTTCTAAAATTTGATTTTTCAGATGTGGTTATTACAATTGGAACCTTTTTGTTTGGTGCCTGGGCAGGAGTGCTCATTACACTGATTAGGACTTTATGTGGTTTAATTTTCGGTGGTTTCGCGTTACCGACAATTGTGGGACAAATAGCTGCCTTTTTGGCAAGTTTATCGTTTGCATTGCCATTTTATTTTTTATCCAAAAAAGTATCAGAAGAAAATCGGCACTCACTTTCGAATTGGCTCAAACCAATTTTTGGCTTAATACTTGGAATTTTAATGATGACGCTTGTTATGGCTTTAACGAATGCATTCATTTTAACTCCTGTATATGCATTGACATCGATGGCAAAAATCCCCGCAATTTCAAGTTATCAGGCCTTATACAACTTTACTGTAAAGAATTATTTGGGAGGATTGCTTCATTTGCCATCAATGCAGGCTTATATTTTTGGAATTATTGTTCCGTTCAATTTGCTCAAAGGTGCAGTTAACTCGGTGGTTGTATATATTTTGTTTGAAGCAACTTTAAAAAATATTAAACCGTTTGTACAAAAGAAATTTAACCTATAGCTATCAAAGACGCAATCTAATGCGTCTTTTTATTTTATTTGGCTTCACTGAGACCTATTCTATGCTAAAATTTGTTTAGTCAATAAATTAGGAGGAAAGCTAAATGGATAACAATCCAAAAGGTCCTTATAAACATTATGAGCGACCGACTGAGGGCAGAGCCAATGAAGATGAAAAGTCGGGCGGACACTGGGGCGTAGTAATCAGTGTTTTAATTATTATCTTGGCAGTTTTGGTGCCTGTAGTGCATAAAGTTGCATCACAGCATATTCAACAGACTGAACAGCCAACTGAAGTTCAAAAAGTAAAGAAGACTGAATCTAGTTCTGAAAATAAGACTTCAAAGAAAAGCAGCAGTTCTTCTGTTAAATCTAAAGCCAAGCAATCAGCTAAAAAGAGCTCCGAAACGACTAAACAAAGCAGTTCAAGCAACTCAAGCGATAGTACGCCAGCTACCTATGTTGTACAAGATGGCGATTCATTAACTAGCATTGCTGAAAAATATGGCATAAGTGTTGATGAGTTAGCAAAATTGAATAATTTATCCAATACTTCTAATATTGCAGCCGGTGATACTCTTAAGTTGAAATAAAAATTAGGAAAGGATTGAAGGAGACCGTAAAGTTTCTTTTTTAGATAGAATGCAAGTAGCAATTGATGGCCCTGCTTCAGCAGGAAAAAGTACAGTAGCAAAAATTATTGCCAAGAAATTGTCTTTTGTACATATAGATACAGGTGCCATGTATAGAGCATGCACTGTAATTGCACGCAATCATGGCTTAGATTATGGCGATGAAAGTGGTATTTTAAAGGCAATTGATCAAGATGGCATTGAATTAAAATCAGAAAACGGCGAACAAAAAGTTTATTCTGCAGGAAAGGACATTTCAGTCGAAATCAGAACTCCTGAGATCTCTGCCAATGTCTCACAAGTTTCCGCTTTGCCTAAAGTACGTGAAAAGATGACGACTTTGCAAAGACAAATGGCAGGCAAGACTGATGTAATCATGGATGGCCGTGATATTGGAACTACGGTTTTGCCAGATGCTGAAGTCAAAATCTTTTTAGTTGCTTCGGCTCGTTCAAGAGCAGAACGTCGTTTGCTTGATTTAAAACAACGAGGAATTAAATCTGATCAGACCGTTGATCAAATTGAGAAGGATATTGCAGCTAGAGATTATAAAGATTCTCACCGTAAAGTTTCGCCATTAAAAAAGGCAGATGATGCAATTGAAGTTGATACAACTAGCATGACAATTGACCAAGTTGTCGATCGAATTTTAAGTGAAATAAAAAAATCAAAAAAGATCAAAAAAATTGAAAAAAATAGCACAAAATAGTAGAAAAATATCTCAGTTTCCTTTAAAATGGGAGATGATATTGGGAGGTACATATGTCAGAAAACAGTAATCAATTTTTAGACGCATTAAAGCAAATGCAAGGAGTTGAGGTCGGAGATATTGTCGATGTCGAAGTATTAGACGTTGAAGACGGCCAAATTGATGTTGGTGTAGAAAACGCCGGTGTCGAAGGTGTTATTACCCATCGTGAATTCACTTCAGATCGCAACGCTGATTTGCGCGATTTAGTAAAAACAGGCGACAAGTTCAAGGCTTTAGTTTTAAGAAGAGCTGGTGGAGATAAGGAAAACGGTGAATTCTTCTTATCAGTAACTCGCTTAAAGGAAAGAGAAGCTTACAACAAGTTGCAAAAGGACTATGAAGCAGGTACTCCAATTGAAGGTACTGTAACTTCATCGGTTCGTGGTGGTTTGCTTGTTGACGTTGGTACTAGAGGTTTCTTACCAGCTTCATTAATTTCAAACCGCTATGTTTCAGATCTTAAGCCATACATTGGTAAGACTATGAAGCTTAAGATTACTGAAATTGATCCTAAAAAGAACCGTTTGATTCTTTCACACAAGGATTTAATTGAAGAAGAACGTGAAGAAGCATTTGATAAGGTTGCTTCACAATTAGTTGTTGGTGATGTTATCGAAGGTAAAGTATCTCGCTTAACTAACTTCGGTGCATTCATTGATGTTGGTGGTGTTGATGGCTTAGTCCACATCTCCGAAATTTCTTACAAGCATGTTGACAAGCCAAGTGATGTCTTGAAGGTTGGTCAAACTGTTAAGGTTAAGGTCATTGGTATTGACAATGACAGAAATCGTATCTCCTTGTCAATTAAGCAAACTGAACCTTCACCATTTGAACAAGCTACTGCAAACTTACATAGAGGCGATATTTTTGAAGGTGAAGTTAAGTCATTAACTAACTTTGGTGCCTTTGTTGAAGTTGCTGATGGTATCCAAGGCTTAGTACACGTTTCAGAAATTTCAAACAAGCACGTTGACAAGCCAAGTGATGTTTTGAAGGTTGGTCAAACTATTAAAGTTAAAGTTTTGAACATTGACCCGAGTGATAGAAGAATCTCACTTTCTATTAAAGCTGCAGATTCAAATGCTTCTTCAAACGAAAGTTCTCGTCCACGTCGTTCACGTAACGAAAACTCAGTAAACAAGAAGTACATGGGTAACGATGATAACGGCTTTGCTTTAGGTGACATTATTGGTGACCAATTAAAAGACCGTAAATAATCGTATTTAAGAAAAGCCGACTTCTGTCGGCTTTTTTTATTCTTAAAAGGAGGCTGAAAAAATGGTTTTACCAGTGGTAGCAATTGTTGGCCGCCCCAATGTGGGTAAATCAACACTTTTCAACCGGATTATCAAAGAACGTTTGGCTATTGTTGAAGATGAACCTGGTGTAACTCGTGACCGAAATTATGCTCAAGCTGAATGGATGGGACATAATTTCGATCTAATCGATACTGGCGGTATTACTTGGGAAGACGGAAAAATCGAAGAGGAGATTCGCGCTCAAGCAGAAATTGCCATTGATGAAGCGGATGTCATTGTAATGCTTTGCAGCGTTGTAAATGGCGTAACTGATCTTGATGAACGAGTTGCACAGCTGCTTTATCGCACTAAAAAGCCAATTATTTTAGCAATTAACAAGGCTGATAATCCTGAACTAAGAGCGGAAGTCTATGACTTCTACAGTTTAGGATTGGGAGATCCAATTCCAGTTTCTGGAAGTCACGGAACTGGGATTGGCGATTTGCTTGATGAAATTGTTAGCAAGTTTCCACGCGAACTTGATAAAAAAGATAAAGATACAATTTCCTTTAGTGTTATTGGACGTCCTAATGTTGGTAAATCTTCGATCGTTAACAAGCTTTTAGGCGAAAAAAGAGTGATCGTTGCCAATCAAGAAGGCACGACTCGAGATGCAATCGATACGCCTTTTATTGGTAAAGATGGAACAAAGTTTAGATTAATTGATACTGCGGGCATAAGAAGACGCGGAAAAGTTTATGAAAAGACTGAAAAGTATTCTGTAATGCGTGCATTGAGTGCTATTGATCGATCTGACGTGGCTTTATTAGTTCTTGATGCAAGTACAGGCATCAGAGAGCAAGACAAGCACGTGGCCGGATATGCACATGATGCGGGACGTGGTCTCATTATCGTTGTAAATAAATGGGATATTCCTAAAAAAGATAGTGGCAGCGGAAAAGATTTTGAACAAGTAATTAGACAAGAATTTCAGTATCTGGACTACGCTCCAATTTTATTTGTTTCTGCAAAAACAGGTCAAAGACTTGATCAAATTCCAGAAATAGTAAAAGAAGTCTATAAAAATGAAAATCAGCGAATTCAGTCTAGCGTCTTAAATGATTTATTGTTGGAAGCAAGCAAGCTTGTACCAACGCCTTTAGTAAAAGGCAAACGACTTCGGGTCTACTACATGACGCAAGTTAAAACTAATCCGCCAACATTTGTAGTCTTTGTAAATGATCCGGAATTAATGCACTTTTCATATCAAAGATTTTTAGTAAATCAATTACGTGAGAATTTCAATTTTGAAGGCACCCCAATTAAAATAATTCCACGAAAACGTAAATAAAATCATAAGAAAGCTTGTTGTGATAAGCTGTTTGTGATATTTTAGTTTTTAGGAAAGATTGATTTTGAACGATCATGATTCCTTATTCTTTTATAAAGGAATAATATTGAATTTCGATTCAATTTCAGGAGGTGAATTTCAAATGGCAAATAAAGCTGAATTAGTTTCTGAAGTAGCTTCAAAGACTGACTTAACTAAGAAGGAGGTTGCTGCTGCTGTTGAAGCACTCTTTGGTTCAATTCAAGAAGATCTTTCAAAGGGCAACAAGGTACAATTAATCGGTTTTGGTACTTTCGAAGTACGTCATCGTGCTGCACGTAAGGGCCGTAACCCTCAAACTGGTGCTGAAATCCAAATTCCAGCAAGTGAAGTTCCTGCATTTAAACCAGGTAAGGCACTTAAGTATGCTGTTAAGTAATTAATAGCTCATAAAAAGAATAAAGCGTTGGTCTTTTCTTTGACCAACGCTTTATTTTTATGTAAAAATAGAAGTCTGAATGGAGGATACTATGACATACTCAGAACAATTATTAGATGCGATTGAGAAGCATGATTTTTCGCAAGATAAGATTTTGTTAAAAAAGGCATTAGATCATGATCAACCAGAAATTTTGGCTTCACTAGCAGAAAATTTAACTGATTATGGATTTACCGATTTATCCAAGGATGTCTATCGTGCTTTGATTGCCAAGTTTCCCAGTGAAGACTTATTTAAAGTATATTTAGCAGAAATTTTGTTAAACGATGGTCAGGATGATGATGGTTTAAGTTTGCTTTACAATATTTCACCAAATTCTGATGCTTATTTGGAATCTTTGCTTGTTCAGGCTGATTATTATCAAACCAATGGTCTATTTGAAACGGCAAAAGATAAGCTATTGCAAGCGCTTAAATTGGCCCCTGAGGAGGATGCAATTAAGTTTGGACTAGCTGAACTCGAGTTTAATAGCGGCCAGTATGAGGAAGCTTTAGCCCACTATAAGGACCTAATCAAACGTCAGGATACTTTTGGTGAGGTTAACTTGATTCAAAGGCTGTTTCAGACAGAGGCAAAGCTTGGTCAATATGAAGAAGCTAGTCAAGTTATTAAAAAACACAGTAATGCGATTTTGGATATTGACAGCAAATATCAAGCTGGCTTAGTTATGCTTAGTGTTGGAGATGATGATCAAGCAATTAAATACTTAGATGAAGTCATTGACCAGAGCCCGGATTATGTTAATGCCTATCCACTTCTTGCTCAAGCTTACCAGCATAAGCATGACGACGATCAGGTATTGCGTTCGGCTCAAGCTGGTTTAGCTTATAATGAATTAGATGAAACACTGTATTCGATGGGGGCTACGGCCGCAGCTAATCTGCAAGATTTCAAGACTGCAGAAGATTTGCTTCAGAAAGGTCTAGAAATTGCTCCTGATAATAGTGATTTGCGCTTGCAATTATCCAACTTGTATCTGCATGAACGCAAATATAAGGAAAACAATGCTTTATTTGAAGAACTCGATGATGACAGTATTGAACCACAGGCGCACTGGAATTTGGCAGTTTCTTACGAAAATATGGATGAAAGTGATAAGGCAAAAAGCGAATTCTTATTGGCTTATCCTGAGTTTCAAAAGAATCCTGATTTCTTGAAACAAATGATCTATTTCTTTAATACTGAACCTAATAGCAGTGAAATTGTTAAGCAGCTGCTTGATAAATATCTAGCCATAGTTCCCTCTGATGAAGAGATGCAAGATTTGGCTAATCGATTGCAATAAAAAAATCGCAAATTTGCGGTTTTTTTTATTTTCTAATGAATTTTCGATGTGGCTTTTTATATGTAAAACCTTCTCCTAAGGCCTCATGCACTTCGATAATCGTAACAAAGGCATTAGGATCTTCATTAAAGATCAGTTGTTTAACAGTTGGAATTTCACGTGGAGAAACGACTAAATAAATGATTCGTTTGTTATCTTGCTTGTAGCCACCTAAAGCTTTTAGATAGGTAAAACCACGATTAAGTTTAAGATCAATCATTTCACCGATCTGTTGATACTTATCAGAAATAATTAACAAGCCTCTCGCAGTGTATGCGCCTTGTTGAACTGCATCCATAACTCTTGAGAGAATAAATGAAGCAAGAAGAGTATACATCATGTGCTTGATATCAAGATATGATAAGGATACGAATAAAACTACAGCATCGCAAAACAGCAGCATTTTTCCAGATGAAATACCATACTTCATCTGACAGATCCTAGCGATTATATCGGTTCCTCCAGAAGTTCCATTATCACGAAAGACCAATCCGAGTCCTAAGCCAGAGAGAGTCCCAGCTAAAGCGGCGGAAAGGAAGAGGTCGTGTTCGAGGTTTAGTTGCGTTATAATTGGTACTAGGCGCCAAAATGATAAGAAGAAGGAAAGAGCAACGGTACCCCAAATTGTATAGGCGAGCAGTCGCTTGCCCATAAAACGGTACCCTAAAATAATTAGAGGAATATTTAATACCAAAGTGGTAAGTCCCATGTTAATGCCCCAAAAGTGCCGAAGAAGCAGAGCGATTCCGCTCAAACCTCCGTCGGCCAGTTTATTTGGCACCGAAATCATATCCAAACTTAGGGCATAAATGGCGCATCCCAAAGCGATCATAAATAATTCGAAAAAAGTATTTTTATTTAGTATTTTTTTCATCGCTTGTTCCTCCTAAATTCTCTATCCTAAAATTAACATATAATTATCTAAAATACATAATAAAACGGTGAAATAAAAAATTGATGATGAAATTAAAAAAATTACCTAATATTTTTCAAGATGCGATGCCGGTTTTGAAGATATTAGAACAAGCAGGTTATGAAGCATATTTTGTTGGTGGTTCAGTTAGAGATGTTTTATTGGGCCGACATATTCATGATGTTGATATTGCCACAAGTGCTTACCCTGAAGAAGTTAAAGAACAATTCGCTAAAACGATTGATACTGGAATTAAGCATGGCACAGTCACTGTACTTTATAACGGCAACAGCTATGAAATTACAACTTTTAGAACTGAATCCGGCTATCAAGACTTTCGTCGACCGGATCATGTTACTTTTGTACAGAATTTAGATGAAGATCTTAAAAGACGTGACTTTACGATCAATGCATTGGCAATGAATACCGATGGTCAAATTCTGGATCTTTTTGATGGTTTGAGTGATTTAAAAAAGAAGGTCATCAGAGCTGTAGGCGATCCAGAGAAGAGATTTCATGAAGATGCTCTTCGCATGATGCGGGCAGTTAGATTTATGAGTCAACTCAAATTTGACTTAGAAGAAAATACCCAAAAAGCAATCGAAGATCACCATCAATTGCTAAAAAAGATCTCGGTTGAAAGAATTCGGGATGAATTTGTCAAAATGGGCTTAGGGCCAAATGCAAGAGAAGCTTTTAAGGTCTTTCTTGATACCAAACTAAGTGAGGATGTACCTGATTTTGCTGGTAAAAGCGAGTTACTGTCTGTTTTTCCTCAATTGCAATTTAGTCCTACCTTGGAAACCAGTTTATGGTCAATAATTATTATTCTGCTTAAAATTCAAAATGACAAAATCGGGGCCTTTATGCGCGATTGGAAAAATTCTAATGCAATGACGAATGAAGTTGAACAAATTGTTTCATTTTTTGATGTGCTTTCTGATCATGTGCCTGGCGATTATGAATTGTTTGAACTCGGCAAAAAAAATTTGCTCAATACGATTGATGTTGCGCATATTTTAGGTCAGCCGGTTGATTCAGAAGCCTTAGTAGATCGTTATTTAGCTTTGCCAATTAAAGATACTTCAGAATTGGCTGTAGATGGGCGCTTTTTAATTGAAAATGGTGTTCGTCCTGGACCTAAATTAGGGCAGCTCCTGGAAGAAATTAAACAAGAAGTTGTTGCTGGAAATTTGGAGAATAGTGAAGCAGCAATTGGTGAATTTTTAGAAAGCAAATAAAAAAGTTTGGTTAGCAAGACCAAACTTTTTTTATTAAATATTAAACATAAAGCAAAACTGAAAAGTACATCAAAATTGAACCTAACATTACGAACAAGTGCCAAATAACATGAATAAACGGAATATTTCTCATACTGTAGAGAATGGCACCAACGGTGTAAGCAATTCCACCACCAACAAGCAGCCAGAAGCCAACAGGTGTCAACCGTATATAGAGATAACTGCCCGATAGGATTACAAGCCAACCCATTGCAACATATAAAATTGTGTCAAAAATGACATGTTTGCCGCGATTGAAAATGTAATAAATGATGCCAATAATTGTCAGTCCCCAAATTAGGCCGAAAAGAGTCCACCCCCAGACCCCGCCGATGGCCACCAAGGAATAAGGGGTATAGGAACCAGCAATTAAAAGAAAAATCGATGAATGATCAAAAATTTGAAAAACATTCTTGGCTCTGGTAAAAATTAAACTATGATATAAAGTAGAAAATAAATATAGTAAAACGAGGCATGAACCATAGATCGTAAAGGTCACAATTCTCATTGCATCCCCAGTTGAAGCGGCTTTAACGATTAAAACCACTAGTCCAGCGACTGCTAATCCAAAGCCAACTCCATGGGTAATTGCGCTGAAAATGTTGTCAAGGATGTAATAAGTTTTTGATCTTTGTTTAGGCTCCTGCCAAAGTTCTTTTAATTTCATGATAAAACAATTCCAATCAATCTTTTTTCTTAACTAATTTTTTTGATATACTAACTGTATTGTTACTTGCTCATATTTTATCATAAAAAGTGAGCAATTTAGAATTGAGGGCGAATACGTTGTCAAAGTTTAAGATTATGACGGATTCTTCCGTCCAATTAACTCAAGAAGAAATTAAAAAATATAATATTACTGTTGTACCATTAACGATTACAATTGATGGCAAGAATTATGTTGATGGTGTTGACATTTCCAGACGCGATTTTGTCAAAAAGATGAATGAATCTGAAGAATTGCCCAAAACCAGTCAACCTTCAATCGGTCGTTTTGTAGATGTAATTAAAGATTTAACTTCCGACGGAAGCGAAGTCATTGGAATTTTCTTAGCCAAGACTTTGAGTGGGACGATTGATGCGGCAAGACAAGCAGCTGAAATTGCTGGAAAATCAGATGAAGTTCACATTGTTGATTCTGAATTGACTGATCGAGCAGAAGGCTTTCAAGTTTTGGCAGCTGCTAAAGACAGTCAAGCAGGCAAAACGCTTGATGAAATTTTGGCTCATGTCGACCACATTAAGAAAAATCAAAAATTGCGGATGATGGTTGTTAATCTGAAGAATTTGATCAAGGGTGGACGTTTAGGCCCATTAGCCGGTAAAGTAGCCACTCTTCTTAATATTCGAATTGAATTGCACATGACTGGTGGCAATCTAGAAGTGGCCAAAAAGGGACGTGGCAAGAAGTTTTCTAAAGCTTTTGACCAACGTGTATTGGATGATATTGCCGTAAATAAAGATAAAATTCATGAAGTAGGCATTTCATACGTTGACACTCCCGAACTGATGGAAAAATTGGCTCAAAAAATTAAAGAGATAAATCCAGAAATCAATGTTCTAGTTCAAGAAACAAGCCCAATTATTGCAACTCATGCAGGTAATGGTGCTTATGCGATTCTTTATTATACGGAGTAAAAATGGCATATCGAGAAAGTTTTTATCGTTTTTTAATGACTCAGAGAGATCCGGATTCAACTGACGAAGTTGCGCAATTCGCTAATGATGCTCAGCATGATCAAACTTTTCCAAAACAAGAACAGGATTATGAAAAGTTGTCGGACTATTTGGAATTGAATGCTGGTTATTTGCCAAGCATGACAATTTTCGATCGTGCTTATGAAATGTATCGCGAAAAAATGAGTTATTAATGCAAATTTAAGTCCCTCTAAGGGACTTTTTTATTTAAGAAGGAAATTTTATGCATGCAATACTTCTTGCAATCGGTATGTGCCTAGTGGCAAGTGCAGCAATGATTATTCAGAATTATTTTTTGAGAAAGATTTCTGTTAATTATATTGCTCTAGTATTAGGAATGATCTTGGCCTTAGTTTTTGGCAACGAATTAATATCGTTTAAGCCAGAACTGTTTATGGGATTGATCATTGCACCTTTGCTGTTTTTTGAAGGTCAAAAAATCGTCTTTACAATATCGCGCGTAGTTGGAAGTCAATTATTAGTATCACTGTAATTATGATCTTATTAATTGCTGTCGCTGCTTCTTTCAGTTTAAAGTGGCTGTTAGGTCTTTCACTTCCGCTTGGCCTTATTTGGCTTCAATATTTGCTCCAACAGATGCGACGGCAGCCGAATCCGTCACTCATGGCTTAAAGTTGCCAACAATTGTTGAGCATCATCTGGAAAATGAATCTTTGTTTAATGATGCTTCCGGCATTATTTTGCTTAACATGGCAATTAGCTGGTATTTATCCAGACAGCTGGAAATTGCGCATACAGTTGTCGATTTTCTGTATTCAATGCTTGGAGGTATTATTTTTGGCTTAATCGTTTCCGTGATTTTGGTTTTATTTAGACAGGGCTTTTACGGCGTAATTTAAAGTTCGTCCAAAGTACTTTTCATCCTACTACAGCCATTCTTTTGCTTTAGGTGGGGTGCATGGTGCAGTTACTTTTGCTCTTGCTTACACGCTGGATCAAACTCTAATCAGCAGTGGACGCTTTCATTTGATTTTATTTAGTGAAGCAGCACTGATTATTTTTAGTTTATTGATTCCTACCGTCATTTTTCGTTTTATTTTGCCAAGACAAAAATCTGATGAAGAACAAGAGGCCGCCATTGATCGGGTTAAAGTAGGAATGGTCAATTATGCTCTAAGTGAACTGAAAAAACTGTATCTGCCAAAGAAGATCCGTAAACAGCTTGAGTTCGATTTGCATGCACAAATTGATAATACTTCAATGCGTGATTTTTTGAGAGAATTGCGTAAATCAATTAAGCAAAAAGAGCCATCTGCGGATGAATTGGAGTTTAGGGATGAAATATATCGTTATGCTTTTCGCCTTGAGAGAAATTATCTAGGACAAATTGCTCAGCAAAAGCAAGAATACCGTGAAGGTTTTCTGTCATTGTATCGTGAGATTCTGCTAGCTGAAGTTCTATTTTTGCATTCTGAAGATGAATAAGTTATAAAATGGTATAGATAAAAGGAGAAGTAAAATGGCAAAAATTCAATGGTATCCGGGACATATGAATAAGGCCCGTAATCAACTGGAAGATAAGTTGGGCTTAATTGATGTCTTTGTTGAAGTTCTTGATGCTAGAATTCCAGAATCATCAAGAAATCCTATGATTGAAGAACTAGTGGGCAAGAAACCACATCTGATTATTTTAAACAAGGCGGACTTAGCAGATCCTGTCATGACCAAGCTTTGGCAAAAAAAGCTGCAACAGCCTGGAAAATTTGTGATTGCAATGGATTCGCTGCATAATACGAATATGAAATTTTTGATCAATATGATCAAAAAGGCAGCGATGGCAAAAACCAAAAAACTTGAAGCAAAGGGCGCATCTAATCCAACCATTCGTATTTCACTAGCTGGTGTTCCAAATTGTGGCAAATCAACGATTATAAATCGTTTGGTAGGGCGCAATGTTGCTGAAGTTGGCAATCGGCCAGGAGTTACTAAGGGTCAAAGCTGGCTGAAAACAAAATATAATATTCAGATTTTGGATACACCAGGGATTTTATGGCCAAAGTTTGAAGATCAAGCTGTTGGCTACAAACTGGCTGCGTTTGGTGCAATTAAAGATACAATTTTCCATGCAGATGATGTTGCTTTGTTCGTACTTAAGAGTTTGCGAAAATATTATCTCAAGGATTTAATAAAATTTGCACGCTGCCCAAAAGAAGGGATCGAGAAAATTGAAGATCCAGATCTCTTATTGGCAATGACAGAGGTATACGGCATGCGGGATGATTATGATCGATTTAGTCTCTATATGCTTCAACGTTTGCGCAAAGGTAAAATTGGAAGGATTACTCTAGATCGGTTATGACAATTAAAGAAATAAAAGCACTTCTTAATAGTGGTCAGGTTTTCTCTGATGAGCTTGAGCAATTAAAAAGTGACTCTAGAAGTGGCGTACAGAAATTATTGGCATCTTATCAGCGAAAACAAGAGAAGCTGGCTAAAAAGAAGTCAGCCTTTCTTGAGCGTTTTACTTATGAGAAAAAATTTTGGCAAAAGGGTCAGATTGTAGCTGGTGTAGATGAAGTTGGTCGTGGTCCTCTTGCTGGCCCAGTAGTAACTGCAGCAGTAATTATTGACGATCACTTCGATTTGCTTGATGTTAATGATTCTAAAAAATTGAGTCCACAAAAACGATTGGCTCTTTATCCGAAAATTTTATCTGAGGCAATTAGTGTAGCTGTGGGTGTAAAAAGCCCGCAAGTAATCGATCAAATTAACATTTATGAGGCTGATCGACAAGCAATGGCAGAAGCCGTGCTTGATTTAGATCAGAAACCTGATGCGCTTTTGGTCGATGCGATGAACGTACCTGTCGACTTGCCACAAGTAAAGCTCATTAAGGGGGATGCCAAGTCTAATTCTATTGCCGCTGCTTCAATTGTGGCTAAAGTATTTAGAGATAAATTGATGGATGATTATGCTAAAATTTATCCTCAATATGATTTTCCAGATAATGCTGGATATGGGACAGCAAAGCACTTGGCTGCACTAAAAAAATATGGGCCGACCCCAATTCACCGTAAGACGTTTGCACCGGTTAGCGATTTTTTTAAGTAAAAATTTTATAAAAATTGAACTTTTTTCGGTAAAAATTCTCTATTTTGCGTAATTAGTAATGGAGGGTTTTTATTTCATGAATAAATCAGATTTTTTACTTAGATTAAAATTGCAAAAAGGTATTGGCTATGTAAAAATGTTGCAAATTGCGACGCAACTGGATACCGAAGAGATCGATCCAATTCAATTGAATGCTTTGGATTTGCCGCTCGCTTTAAGAGAGACTTGTTTAAAAGCATATCGGGATGATCGGGCCGGGTTAGCAGTTTCAAGAATTAGTCAGCAGTGCAAAGTAATTAGCTTTTTCGACAATGAATATCCTGAAAGACTGCGTCAAATTTATCAGCCACCGTTAATTTTGTTTGCTCGTGGCAATTTGGAATTACTGAATCAGAAGATCGCAACGATCGTTGGTTCTCGGCTTGCGACTGCTTATAGTCAAGAAGTAATCAACAAAATGGTACCGGGGTTAGTTAAGCAGAAAATCGTTATTGCCAGCGGTCTTGCCAAGGGAGTAGATACTATGGCTCACCAGGCTGCCTTAGGTAATAATGGCAGAACGATTGCTGTCCTGGGTAATGGGCTCAATCATTTTTATCCAATGCAAAATCATTTCTTGCAAGAACAAATTGCCTCTTCTGGACTTTTGCTGAGTGAATATCTTCCCGATACACCGCCACGGCCTTTTAGGTTTCCACAGCGAAATCGACTATTGGCAGGCATCAGTGAGAGCGTCATAGTAACAGAGGCAAAAGAAAAATCCGGTTCACTTATCACGGCCAATCTGGCTTTGCAAGAAAATCGAGATGTCTACGCTGTGCCTGGACCTGTTACAAGTGTTTTATCGGAAGGGCCTAACCGGTTAATTGAAGCCGGTGCAACACCGATTATTGATTATGAATTGAAAAAAGAAAGATTTGACAACTTAGAGAGTAGTATTTTATTCTCTGAATAGCGTACATTTTAAAATAAAAAATAAGGAGGCATTCAATGCCTACTAAAACAAAAACTAAAAAAGGCAGAAGCAAAAACAAGAAAACTTTAGTAATCGTGGAATCACCTGCTAAAGCAAAGACAATCGAAAAGTACTTAGGACGCAACTACCATGTAATTGCCTCAAAAGGTCATATTCGTGATTTGCCAAAATCACAAATGGGGATCGATTTTGATAATAATTACAAGCCAAAGTATATTTCAATTCGTGGTAAAGGCGACACAATCAAGGAATTGAAGAGTGAAGCTAAAAAGGCTAAAGATGTCTATTTAGCATCCGATCCCGATCGTGAAGGGGAAGCGATTGCTTGGCACATAGCACACGCACTAAATCTTGACGAAAAGGCTAAGAATCGAGTAACTTTTAACGAAGTTACTAAAGATGCCGTCAAGGAAAGTTTTAAGCATCCTCGTACTATTGATATGGATACAGTTGATGCTCAGCAGGCGCGGCGAGTTTTAGACAGAATTGTGGGTTACTCTTTATCGCCAATTTTGTGGGCTAAGGTTAAGAAGGGCCTTAGTGCTGGACGTGTTCAGTCAGTAGCTCTTAAATTGGTAATTGATCGCGAAAAAGAGATCAAAAACTTTAAACCAAAAGAATACTGGACGATTGATGCGGAATTCAATAAAGATAAAGAAACATTTAAATCCAGTTTTTATGGTGTTGATGGCAAAAAGAAAGAATTGCCTAATATAGATGCCGTCAAAGAAATTTTAGCCAAAATCGATAAGAAAAAGGCATTTTCAGTTGAAAAAGTAGTTACCTGTGAAAGACACAGACAACCAGCTGCTCCTTTTACCACTTCAACTATGCAACAAGAAGCTAATAAACGCCTAGGGTACCGAACAAGAAGAACTATGAGCATTGCTCAGCAATTGTATGAAGGAATCAGTTTAGGCAGACAAGGGACTGTTGGTTTAATTACTTATATGAGAACCGACTCTAAGAGAACCTCACCAGTTGCTCAAGCAGAAGCTTCAAAGTTTTTGCATGAAAAATACGGTGCACAATATGCGGCTAAGAGTCAACGACACTTCAAGAATCAGGAAGATGCTCAAGACGCCCATGAAGCTATTCGTCCTACTAGTGTTTATCGTACGCCAGAGTCATTAAAGAAAGTTTTAACGACTGAGCAATATCGCTTATATAAACTTATTTGGTCACGCTTTGTCGCTAGCGAAATGACGCCTGCCGTTTATGATACGGTTAGAGCAGATATTGTCCAAAATGGTGTTGTATTCCGGACTACTGGTTCAAAGATGAAGTTCGCTGGTTTTACCAAAGTTTATGATAACCAGCAGGAGAGGAATATTGAATTGCCTGACTTAAATGAGGGCGATCAAGTAAAAATGAAAAAGTCTGATAATAAGCAGCACTTTACATTGCCTCCTGCAAGATATACTGAAGCTAGTTTGGTTCATGCGCTTGAAGAAAATGGCGTTGGTCGTCCATCTACTTATGCACCGACAATTGATACTCTTCAACGTCGTTATTATGTAAAACTTGAGGGACGTTCAATCGTGCCTACAGAATTAGGTGAAATTGTTGATGGCTTGATTGAAGAATTTTTCCCTGACATTACGGATGTTGATTACACGGCTCGGCTTGAAAGCGACCTTGATAGCGTTGAAGACGGAAATAAAAACTGGGTTAAGGTAGTTGATGAATATTACCACCCATTCAAGAAAGAATTAGATAAGGCTGATACGCAAATTGAAAAGGTTCAGATAAAAGATGAGCCAGCTGGATTTAATTGTGACATTTGTGGTGCGCCAATGGTTATAAAAATGGGCCGTTATGGCAAATTTTATGCTTGTTCTCGTTTCCCAGATTGTCGCAATACTAAGCCAATTGTTAAAAAGGTTGGCGTTATTTGTCCAAAATGCGGCAAAGGCGATGTTGTCGAGAAAAAGTCAAAGAGAAACCGTAAGTTTTATGGTTGTTCTCGTTACCCTGAATGTGATTTCGTATCCTGGGATCAACCAATTGGCAGAAACTGTCCAAATGATGGTCACTTTTTAGTTCAGAAGAAATCAAAGAAGGGACTTACAGTTCTTTGTCCAAATGGCGATTATCGTGAAGAGCCTCGCGAAGATAAATAAAACAAAAAAATTGTGTTAATATCATCAAACTTTTTCGGTTTGATGATATATTTATATAAGAATATTTTTTTAAAAAAGGATGATCAAATGCCCGAAAAAGTTACAGTGATTGGCGGGGGACTGGCAGGAAGCGAAGCAACTTGGCAAATTGCCAAACGTGGTATTCCTGTAGATCTTTACGAAATGCGTCCTAGAAAAATGACGCCAGCGCATCATACTGGTGAATTCGCGGAACTAGTTTGTACGAATTCAATGCGCTCAAATCAATTATCTAACGCCGTTGGCCTTCTAAAAGAAGAAATGCGACAATTAGATTCATTAATTATGCAAGCTGCAGATAAAACTCAGGTACCAGCCGGAGGAGCGCTTGCTGTAGATCGTGACCTTTTTAGCGATTATGTTACTAAAAAATTGCGGAGTTTTGATAATGTAACAGTTCATGATGAAGAAATTACCGAAATTCCCAAAGAAGGAATTGTGGTAATTGCCACAGGTCCACTCACGAGTGATGCTTTAGCAAGTCAAATTCAAAAGTTCTCAGGGACTGACAGTCTGCATTTCTTCGATGCGGCAGCACCAATCGTCGCAGCAGATTCTATCGATATGAATATTGTCTATAAGAAATCTCGCTATGATCGTGGTGAAGCGGCTTATCTTAACTGTCCAATGGATAAAGAACAATATGAGAAGTTTGCTCAAGAACTAGTTCATGCAGAAACGGCTGAAATGCATGGCTTTGAGAACAATGATGTTTTTGAAGGATGCATGCCAATTGAAGTAATGGCTGCACGTGGCGTCAAAACAATGCTATTTGGACCGTTAAAACCAGTAGGATTGGAAGATCCAAAAACAGGAAAAACGCCTTATGCAGTAGTCCAATTGCGTCAGGATAATGCAGCAGCTTCAATGTACAATATTGTTGGTTTTCAAACTCACTTAAAATACGGTGAACAAAAACGAGTCTTTTCACTTATTCCTGGTTTGGAAAATGCCAGATTCGTTCGTTATGGCAAAATGCACCGAAATACTTACATGGCTTCACCAGAAGTATTAAATGCAAGCTATGAAGCAAAGCAGCAAAAGGGTCTCTTTTTTGCTGGCCAAATGACTGGCGTGGAAGGCTATGTCGAAAGTGCAGGTTCTGGATTAGTTGCGGGCATTAATGCAGCGCGTGAAGCTTTAGGAAAAGATACCGCTGTCTTTCCGGTTGACACTGCTTTAGGTTCAATGGCAAATTATGTAACTACAACTGACGCTAAGCATTTTCAACCTATGAATGCAAGTTTTGCACTTTTGCCAAGCTTGGAAGGCAAAAAGATTCGCAATAAAAAAGAAAGACATCTTAAGATTAGTGAACGCGGATTAAACAGCTTAGCGGCTTTCAAAGATAAAGTGTTGGATTAATGCCTAAAAATGATAAATTAGCCTTGTTTATTTCGTATTTAAAAAATGAACGACAGTACAGCAAAAATACAATTCTTTCTTATCAAACGGATTTGCTAGAGGCAAAATCTTTTTGGCGAGAAAATGGTGGTTTTGTTGATTGGGATAAGATTCAGACACGTGATATCGAAGTTTATCTTCAATCAATGGCTGAACGAAAATTATCCAGAAATTCGCAAATGAGAAAAATGTCCAGTCTGCGATCGTTTTATCGCTTTCTAGCGAAGAGAAAATTAATCAAGGTTAATCCAACGCAAACGATTGTTTTACGCACGGAAGAGCGCAAATTGCCTCAATTTTTTTATGCACCTGAAATGAAGCAAGTAATTTCTTCTTTACAGGGCAATACAGCTTTAACTGAGCGAAATCTTGCATTATTCGAATTGTTTTATACAACCGGGATGCGAGTGAGTGAAGTTAGCAGCTTGAAAATAAATCAAGTAGATTTTGATCTGCAAATGATACTTGTTCATGGGAAGGGCAATAAAGATCGTTATGTGGCATTTGATGATAAGACGAAAAGTGCTTTGCAAAATTATCTTGAAAACGCAAGGCCAAAACTGCTAGGATCCAAGGCTGATCAAGATTTTATCTTTTTAAACAATCAGGGTCAGCCTTTGACAGATCGCGGGATTGAATATATCATGCAAAGGACATTTAATAAGGCCGGAATAAGCGGCAAAGTGCATCCGCATGAATTGCGCCATACTTTTGCGACTGCAATGCTGAACAATGGTGCTGATTTGAGGACAGTTCAGGAGCTATTGGGACATGAAAATTTATCAACGACTCAAATCTATACTCATGTGACAATGGCACACTTGCAAGATGAATATCAAAAATTTTTCCCAAGAAATTCACGAAAGGATAAAAAGACAAAATGACAACAATATGTTCCGTAAAATTTAATGGTAAGACTGCAATTGCTGGGGATGGTCAAGTAACTTTAGGTGAAAAAGTTATTGCCAAGGCAAGTGCTAAAAAGATTCGTCGAATTTTCCATGATCGTGTAGTAATTGGCTTCGCCGGCGGTGTTGCCGATGCAGTAAGTTTGCAAGAAATGCTTGAAGGCAAGCTTGAAAGCTACAGTGGCGACTTGAGAAGAGCGGCTGTGGAAATGGCACGATCATGGCGTAAAGATCCTACTTTGCAAAAATTGAATGCAATGCTGATTGCTTTTGATGATAAAGACCTTTTATTAATTTCTGGCAATGGGGAAGTACTTGAACCTGATGAAAATGTAGTAGCAATTGGTTCCGGTGGCAATTATGCTCAAGCAGCAGCAATTGCGATGACTCGTCATGCGAAAGAAATGAGTGCAAGCGATATTGCTCATGAGGCGGTTAAAATTGCTTCAGGAATTGATGTCTTTACTGATGATCAAATTACAACTGATGAACTATAGGAGGTAGTTATGGCTATTAAGACTCCAAAAAAGATTGTAGAGTTATTAAATCAATATATTATTGGTCAAGATGAAGCTAAAAAATCAGTAGCTATTGCTTTATATAATCGTTACCGTCGGATGCAGCTTCCTAAGCAAATGCAGAAAGATATCACACCTAAAAATTTATTGATGGCTGGACCAACTGGTGTAGGTAAAACAGAAATTGCTCGTCGCTTGGCTGATATTGTTGAAGCTCCTTTCGTTAAAGTTGAAGCAACTAAATTTACCGAAGTAGGTTATGTTGGTCGAGATGTTGAATCAATGGTTAGAGATTTGGCAGCTAAGTCTGTTCAAATGGAAGAAAAGAAAGAATTTGAAGAAATTCGACCAGAAGCAGCCAAAGAGGCTAATAAAGAATTAGTTAAGGCTTTGGTTCCAGGCATCAAGCACGAACACCATCATGATTCTGTTTTCAGTTTCTTAAATAATTTAGATGACGAAGAGTTTGAGGATGAAGAAGTAAACGATGATATTCGTAATAAGCGAATGACTATTGCAGAGCAACTGAATAAGGGATTGCTTGAAGATCGCGATGTCACGATTGAAGTTGAAGAAAAGCCTAAAGCTAGTCCAATGAGTGACATGATGGGTCAAATGGGCATGGACATAGGCTCAATGCTTAGCAATATGATACCGAAGAGAAAGATAAAGCGAACTTTGCCAGTCAAAGATGCACGTGAATTATTGATTAACGAAGAATCACGTAAAATGGTTGATTATGACAGTCTTTATCAGCGAGCAATTGAACGTGCTCAAAATAACGGAATTATTTTCATTGATGAAATTGATAAAGTAATTGCTGGTAACAAAAAGATTTCTGGTGAAGTTTCTCGTGAAGGTGTTCAACGTGATATTTTGCCAATTGTTGAAGGTTCAACAGTCCAAACAAAATTTGGTCCTTTATCAACTGATCATGTCCTGTTTATTGGTGCTGGAGCTTTTGCTGAATCAAAGCCAAGTGATCTTATTCCAGAATTGCAAGGACGTTTTCCAATTAGAGTTCAATTAGATGCACTTACCAAAGATGACTTTGTTCGTATTTTAAAGGATCCAGAAAACGCATTGTTAAAGCAATATGTAGCTTTGATGAAGGCTGATGGCATCAAATTGATTTTCACTCAAGAAGCGGTTGATCGAATCGCAGAGATTGCTTATGAAGTCAACCAAGGGACAGATAATATTGGGGCTCGTAGATTGTCTACCATTCTTGAAAAATTGCTTGAAGATGTTCTTTATGAAGGTCCTGATATGGAAATGGGCGAAATCACCGTAACGGAAGCTTACGTTGAAGAAAAACTTAAGGATGTAATCATCAATAAAGACCTTACTAAGTTTATTTTGTAGAAAATACAAATGAAAGAGACAATGTTTTTGTTGCCTCTTTTATTTTTTGTGAGGCTTGGTCTATATCAATAAAAGCGCTATTATGATAAAATTAACGCTAAGGGATCACATTGTTATTGTTTTTATATGAATAAAGGTAATAAAATGAATTACACAATTAAAAATACTATGTTGAAGGTCACTATTTCAAGCAAAGGCGCAGAAATTCAAAGCGTTAAGGGCGTCCATAGTGATTATGAGTATATGTGGCAAGCAGATCCCGCAATTTGGGATCGGCATGCACCAGTTCTTTTTCCAATTGTTGGTCGTTTAAAGAATGATCAATATACTTATCAAGGGAAAACTTATCATTTAGGTCAACATGGATTTGCAAGAGATTGTGAATTTAAAGTTGAAAAGCAAAGTGATGAAAGTATTATATTTTTGCTTAAAGATAGCGAAGAAACGCGTAAGGTTTATCCATTCAAATTTGAATTAAGAGTAAACTATAATTTAATGAATAATTTGTTGGAAGAAAACTTCATTGTGACCAACAAGACTGATGGTGAAATGATTTTTGGCATTGGCGGACACCCTGGTTTCAATTTGCCAGTTGATGATCTTCAAGTTAAAAAAGAAGACTTTTACTTTGCAACGCAGCCATCAGAAGCAAGAGTAAAGATTCCAATCAGTAAACAAACAGGCTTGCTAGATTGGGCAAATCGTTCATTGGCATCAACTGATAGTTTAATTGGCTTAAGCGATGATTTATTTAAGAATGATGCGCTGATTTATCAATTGCGTGGTCACGATAATAAAATTTCAGTTAGAACCGAGAACAGTAAATTCCATATTAATGTATGGACTAGAAATGCTCCATTCGTTGGAATTTGGTCACAATATCCAAAGACAGCTGATTATGTCTGCATTGAGCCATGGTGGGGAATTGCCGATCGTTCTGATGCGGATGGCAAATTGGAAGATAAGTATGGCATGAATCACCTAGCAAAGGGTGAAACCTTTAATGCTGGCTTTAGCATCACTTTCCATAGTGAAAAATAAAAAGAAGTCTTGGTGAAATGCCAAGGCTTTTTATTTTGAGGTAAGTCATGAAAACAATTAACTTAGGATTTTTCAAGAATTTTGGAACGGCACGTCTTGAAAAATTAAAAAGATATTTGCAAAAAAATCTGCAATTAAAAATCAGATTAATTCCTCTGTATCAGGATCAAATAGAGGATTCTTTTGAAGAAAATAAAATTGATCTTGCTTTAACAGATCCTCGCGATCATGATTACTCAAATTATCAGGTAATTAAGGTCAGTGAGTTTGGCTTAGAAGCTGTACTACAAGCAGGGAATTTTATGTCTGGACAACAAACAATAGAAATAAGTGAATTAGATAAAATTCCTAATCTGCTTGTTGCGCAAAAGAATGAAGAGCAAGGGGAATTGCATTATCATCGTGATTTATTAGGAATAAAAAGTCCATTTCTTGCCGTTGATAATTTTAATGAAGCAGCATTAATGGCTGAATCAGGATCAGGTTATTTCTTGCTTAATGAAGATACTGCTAAATTCTTTGAAAGCCCCAAATTGCAGAAAATGTTTTTATTGAAAGACGAAATACAGCTTAAGCAAGAATACGTAGTCGTTATGAAAAAAGAGCCAACAAATAAGGTTAAGCAAGTTGCTCAAGCCTTAGAAAAGAATTTTGACTTTTAACTTGCGAACAAAAGTTTGTATCGATATAATAAAAGAGTAAAAAACCAACAAGGCTTTATCCTTGTTGGCTCTCTTTATTTTTAGTTTACTTATTCTGATGAGATTTTTTGTACCAGTAATATAAACCAAAGGGAATCATGTTCTCTTCATGATGTTCTAGACGAACAATATTGCTTCTGTGGCTCCAGTAAATCAAAACCACCAATAATCCACTGATAATGCTTAAGGCAAGGTCGTGGAAAAAGAATGAGGCAATGAAGATCAATACGATCGAGATTAGGCTCGTTAGTGAAACCGTACTAGTTATAAATAATATTGGGAAAAATATTACTGCGCAAATCAAGAAAAAGTGCAAATTATAACCCAGCAAAAAGCCGGCAGAGGTTGCGACTGCTTTACCACCTTTGAACTTCAAGAAGATTGAAAAAGCATGGCCTAATATTGCCGCTAAACCAAAAATTAAGCATAAATAATGTGGACCCAGGTTAAATATTACTGGTAAAATTGTCGCAAGCGTTCCTTTAAAGAAATCGATTAGAAAAACGGTAATTCCTGCTTTGGGACCTAAAACCCTAAAGGTGTTAGTTGTGCCAATATTTCCCGATCCGTATTGACGGATATCTTTATGGAAAAAAGTTTTTCCAATAATCACACCAGTCGGAAATGATCCGATTAAGTATGCTAAAATAAGTAACGATGCTATTTTTAAGATAGACATAATTAACAACTCCATTTAATCTAAAGCTATTTTAGCAAAGTTTGACTTGTAAATATATGGAGTTGCCAAAATTAAGTAATAAAAGTGGAGGAATTTTAGTGGCTAAAGCTAATACTTATGATGATTCTTCAATTCAAATATTACATGGACTAGAAGCTGTCAGAAAACGCCCTGGCATGTACATCGGTTCAACTGATATTCATGGTCTAAACCAATTGGTTTACGAAATCGTTGATAACTCAGTTGACGAAGCGATGGCAGGTTATGGTAAAGAGATTAATGTAACTATTCATAAAGACAACAGTGTAACTGTTAGGGACTTTGGACGTGGAATGCCAACTGGAATGCATAAGTCCGGAAAACCAACGATTGAAGTTATTTTGACAGTCTTGCACGCTGGTGGCAAATTTACTGAACAAAACTATAAGACCTCGGGCGGCCTTCATGGGGTAGGTTCATCAGTAGTTAATGCTTTATCGAGCTATTTAAAAGTTAGAGTGGTTCGTGGAGGTAAAGCATATGAAGAAGAATTTCAAAATGGTGGTCATCCAATTGGTACTTTAAAATGTGTCGGTGAGACCAATGACAAAACAGGTACTACGATTACCTTTAAACCAGATGCCACAATTTTTTCAACTACTAAGTACAAGTACGAAACAATTCAAGAAAGAATTCGCGAATCAGCTTTCTTGCTGAAGGGAGTCAAATTCACATTAACGGATGAACGTGATCCAGAACATCATGATGTTTTTCAATATGATGATGGTATTAAATCCTTTGTTAAATACTTGAATGAAGGTAAAGGTACAATCAGTGATGTCTTTTACTTTGAAGGCAAGCAAGATGGAATGGAAATTGAATTCAGTGGTCAATATAGTGATGGCTATTCTGAAAATCTCGTTTCATTTGTAAACAATGTTAGAACTGCTGATGGTGGTACTCATGAAGTGGGTGCACGCAGTGGCTTTACTAGAGCATTCAATGATTATGCTAAAAAGCAAGGCTTGTTTACCAAGAAAGATAAAAACATTGATGGTTCAGATTATCGTGAAGGTTTGAGTGCTGTTTTATCAGTTAAAATTCCTGAAGAACTGCTTGAATTTGAAGGTCAGACTAAAGGTAAATTAGGAACACCTCAAGCTCGTTCCGCTGTTGATGCGCTTGTTTACGAGAAAATGTCTTATTATCTCATGGAAAATGGTGAGTTAGCCCAAGAATTAGTTAAGAAAGCTCAACGGGCCAGAGATGCTCGTGAAGCGGCCAAAAAGGCACGTGAAGAAAGTCGAAATGGTAAAAAGCGGCGCAAGAAAGAAGTACTTTCCGGGAAACTAACACCAGCACAATCGAAAAATCCAAAGAAGAATGAATTGTTCTTAGTCGAAGGGGATTCAGCTGGTGGTTCTGCAAAACAAGGCAGAGACAGACGTTTTCAAGCAATTTTGCCTTTGCGTGGAAAGGTTTTGAATACACAAAAAGCAAAGTTGCAGGACATTTTCAAAAATGAAGAAATTAATACAATGATTTACACCATTGGTGCAGGAGTTGGAACAGAGTTTAAAGTTGATGATTCCAACTACGATAAAGTCATTATTATGACTGATGCCGATGACGATGGTGCACACATTCAGATTCTGCTTTTAACTTTCTTCTATCGTTATATGCGGCCAATGATCGAAAAAGGCAAAGTTTATATTGCTTTGCCACCTCTGTATCGTTTTCAAAAAGGACGCGGCAAGAAGGCAGAAATTAAGTACGACTGGACTGATGAAGAATTAGCTGAAGATGAAAAGAAAATGGGCAGAGGCTATTCTCTTCAACGATTCAAGGGATTAGGTGAAATGAATGCCGAGCAGTTGTGGCAAACAACTATGAATCCAGAATCAAGAATGCTAATTCGTGTTCGAATTGATGATGCTGCATTAGCTGAACGAAGAGTTACTACACTAATGGGTGATAAAGTAGCAGCAAGAAGAAAATGGATTGAAGAAAATGTTAAATTTAGAATGGGCGAAGATGGCTCACTTCTGGATGCAGATAATGATTAAGAAGGTATAGAATTTAATGGCGAATAAAGAAAGAATTCGGGAAATGCCGTTAGAACAGGTAATGGGAGAACGTTTTGGACGATATTCAAAGTATATTATCCAGGAACGTGCCTTGCCTGATATCAGAGATGGATTAAAACCTGTTCAACGCCGTATTTTATATGCAATGTATCAGGATGGAAATACCTTTGATAAGCCCTTTAAAAAGGCTGCCAAAGCAGTAGGTAACATTATGGGTAATTTCCACCCTCACGGAGATAGCTCTATCTATGGTGCTTTAGTTCACTTATCTCAAGACTGGAAAATGCGTGAGCCATTGGTAGAAATGCACGGAAACAATGGTTCTATGGATGGTGATAGCCCAGCTGCCATGCGTTATACTGAGTCACGTTTGAGCAAAATATCCAATTTATTGTTGCAGGACATTGATAAGAATACCGTAAAAATGGTATTAAACTTCGATGATACTGAATATGAACCAACTGTTTTGCCAGCTCAATTCCCCAATTTGCTAGTTAATGGTTCAACAGGAATTTCCGCAGGTTATGCTACTGAAATTCCACCACATAATTTAGCTGAAGTAATTGATGCAACAATTTATTTGTTAAAGCATCCCGAAGCTAGCCTGGAGGATTTAATGCAGTTTGTTAAGGGACCGGATTTTCCTACAGGTGCCGTTATTATGGGTACAAAGGGAATTAAGGAAGCCTATCAAACCGGACGTGGAAGAATTCAAGTTCGTGCAAAAACAAGCATTCAAGAAATTAGGGGACATCGGCAAGAAATTGTTGCTACTGAAATTCCTTTTGATGTCAATAAAGCTTTATTAGTTAAGAAAATTGATGAGATAAGACTCAATAAAGAAATTGATGGTATTGCTGAAGTTCGTGATGAGACTGATCGTCATGGACTCTCAATAGTTATTGAATTAAAGAAGAATGCAGACGCAGAAAATATCTTGAATTATTTATTCAAGAATACAGATTTGCAGGTTTCTTATAACTTCAATATGGTTGCAATTGACCATATGACACCTGTTCAAGTAGGTTTGAAGAGAATTTTATCTTCCTATCTTGAACATGATGAAGATGTGATCACTAAGCGAACTAAGTATGATCTAGACAAAGCTGAAGCTCGTTTAGAAATCATTCAGGGCTTAATCCATGCGATGGACATTCTTGATCAAGTTATCAAAACAATTCGGGCATCAAAAAACAAAGCAGATGCTAAAAAGAACTTGATTAAGGAATTTAAGTTTACTGAACGGCAAGCCGAAGCAATCGTATCATTACAATTATATCGGTTGACGAACACTGATGTTGATGCTTTGATTGCAGAACAAAATGATCTGAATAAGAAAGTAGCTGTTTACCAAAAGCTTTTATCAGATCGTGCTACTCTTGAAAAAGAAATTATTAAAGAACTAACAGCAGTTAAAAAGAATTTTGCTAGTCCAAGAAGAACTCAAATTTCACACGAAAGTGCTAAAGTCGAAATCGATGAAAAAGCATTGGTTGCTGATGAACAAGTAAGAGTTTTGGTAAGTCGTGATGGCTATTTAAAGCGTTCATCATTGCGTTCTTACCAGTCATCTGACGAGGCAGATAATGGATTGCCTGAAAATGATAAGGTTATTTATGAAAAAACTTTATCTACTTTAGATAACTTATATTTGTTTACTAATCGTGGGAATCTTATTTATCGACCTGTTCACGAGTTAACTGAAACCAAGTGGAAAGAAACAGGTCAGCACCTATCACAGGAAGTTGGGTTGGCTACTGACGAACAAATTATTCGCGTATTTGACTTTGATAAGCTTGATAAGAATGTTGATTTCTTGATGGCCACTAATGATGGCTACATCAAACAAGTAAAATTGAGTGATTTGCAACCTACCAGAACTTATCGATCACGTGCAATTACAGCAATGAAGATGAAATCTGAAGATAGTAAGATGATTCGGATTGATTTAATTAAAACAAACAGCGGAGAGATAACTTTATTTACTCATCGTGCATATGCTGTTAAATATGATGTTTCCGAAATATCTGAATCTGGTGGTAAAGCTTTGGGTGTAAAGTCGGTTAACTTAAAAGATGATGATTATGTAGTAGGCTACGTCTTGGTACAACCAGAATTCGCTGATTTGATCAAAGTCGGTTTAATTACCCAACGTGGAGCCTTTAAGCAGTTTAAGTTAAGCTTAGTTAATAAAGTATCTAGAGCTAAACGTGGGGTAATGGTTCTAAGAGAATTGAAGACTAAACCACATAGAATAGCTGCAATAGCTGCCTATGGTCAAAATCACGTTCTAAAGATGACAACGTCAAGTGACCGGCATATAGATATCAATACAAATGGATTTCCATTAGGGGATAGATATTCTAATGGTTCATTTGTAGTTGATCCAACTGTAGATGGAACTCCTGTAAGCCTTGAATTAGGGGCACCTTTGAGCAACGAAAACAAACAGGTTTCTGATCTATTCTAAATAAATAATAAAAGCGCTTACGGAGTGTTAAGACAAATGTGGCTCTTTGTCAAATC
>NZ_DICZ01000008.1:0-35079 GCF_002417895.1 Lactobacillus sp. UBA5813 | reverse complement strand
CTTAACTTAATGACATTGGATAGTAAATCTTCAGTGCTATTTTTATAATTGCTTATTTCTATGAAATAGATTGTACAGCGACAAAACAGTTGTCATTAAACTTGAAATAATTAAAAAGTAAGTTGAAGCTCCAATTGATACAGCATATGTCAACAGCTGACTGGTTAACTGACTAAGAACGCCTGTACTTGCGCGACTGCTGCTTGACAGCCGAAAGACAATATAAGCTAAGAAGACCGTTTCAATTAGCGATAAAACAAATGCTATGGTCTGACTCTTTTTCGTATTTTTGAAAATATTATAAATAATGAAAATTGGAAATAAAATCAGCAGCAACCAGACGAGGTAAACGATTAAAGAATAAAGTGCGGTATTACCTGAGGTTAAAAGACGACCACCAAAGCTGAGCAATACTTCGGAAATTGACATTTTTTCGTCGTAAACCGAGCTAACTACTGATGCACCTGAACCAGAAAATAAAACGACCAAGCTCACGAAAGCCATCAAGATAACTGAAAGTTGGCTGTAGTTAAAATGCAGACGCTTGCGGTTTTTAACTTTTTCGACTTCGCCTTCAACTTTTGGATGATGCTCTTCAAACTTTTTATTCCGTGAACGCAGCTTTTCTCCACGATCAGCGATGGAATTAAAAGTATCTGATCCAATCTGATTGATCTTTTCAGTCAATCGTTTGTCAGCTGTATACTGATTAATCTTTGCACTGCGGTCACAGACAATGTACAGCCAAATCATGAGAGCAAAAAAGCAAATCCAGCCCAATGATACTGAAAAACTAGTGATAATCAGCAGTAAGAAACCTAGTAAAAAGACGATTGTGGCATTTGAACGAATCCAAGCGATCATCTTTTGGACTGTTGAATTCTGTTTTTGCGGTTGAAATTCCTTGCGATAGGCAGCACGACTAGTAGTTGCTTCTTCTTTTTGTTTTGCTTCTGAATCAGTCGCGTTTTTTTCCTTTATCCCTTGTTTAGTAAAAAAATCTTCACGATATTTCTTTAAATTAAAACCACATTTTGGACAAACATCATCATTAGCGGTGATTGCTTGCCCACAATTTGGACAAGTTGTCATATTGTCCCTCCTCAATTTGTTTACGTACTAAAGATTATAGCACAGGCATAAATGAAAAAGTCGTGCAACTTTAACAGTTGTACGACTTTTTCATTTATTAAAATCTTAGAGTTTATTTTGTATTTTTATCTTTATTCTTCTTACTCCAACTGAAGTTGACTCCTTCGTAAGTCAATTTAGTTGCAGCAGTCAAAGTAATTGGCATGATGAAGACTAAGATCAGTAAACCAACAATCACGGTCAAAGCAACTTCGATTAATGTTGGAATACCAGATGGAATCAAGGCTGCGAAAGTACCACCTAAGATGACGGCTGCAGAAATAACAACCGTTCCGATGATGCCACAAGCCTTTAAAATGCGTTGACTCGGTCTGTTCAAACCTTCCTGCTCTAATTGGTAACGCGTCATTAGGAAGATACTGTAGTCAACACCCAAAGCAATCAACATAATAAAGCTGAAGAATGGCGTGTTCCAAGTAAGCATGTCTCTATTCAAAATACCTTTAACAATCCATTGGTTAATTGATAATGAGCAAAGGTAAGCGATAAGCAAAGTACCCAAGATGTAAACAGGTTGAAGGAGTGAACGAGTTACGAACATCAAGGCAATTCCGATACCGATAAGCATAATAGCTGCCGTTCTGACGAAGTCTTGACTAGCAACATTCTTGGTATCTTCAATCTTAGAACTTTGACCACCCATTGCAACCGTTGCGTCATTCAAAGCAGTACCTTGAAGTGACTTCTTAGCCATAGCTGAAAGTTCTTGTGATCTCTTAGTAGCTTCAGCTGCACTTGGGTTTGAATTGAAGACAACGATCAACATTGCAGACTTCTTATCTGGACTAAGGTAAACATTAATCGACTTTTGGAACATTGCGTTCTTAATGTATTCCTTAGGAATGTAGAAGGTCTTAGCAGCTGCTGAAGATTGCAAACCTTGTAAGTAGGTTTGACCTTGACCTAAACCACTGTTGGCCTCATCAAGACCACTGGTAATTTTTGGCATGCTTGAAGCAAGCTTGCCGGCACCGGTGCTAAGCCGACCTGCACCAGTATTCAATTGTCCGATGCCAGAACTTAATTGAGCAGCACCAGATGCACCTTGTTGAAGTCCACTGTAAAGTTGACCTGCACCTGAGTTAAGACGGTTTGCACCAGGATCAATGATGCTAAGGCCGGCACTTAAAGCACTAATACCAGTGTTAAGTTGGGCAGCGCCTGAGTTAAGACGGCTTGCACCGCTGCTTAAAGTACCAAGTCCGGTGTAAAGTTGGCTTGCACCTGAGTTAAGACGACTTGCACCTGCGGCACCTTGTTGAGCAGCAGCTTGTACTTGAGACAAACCTGAACTTAATTGCGTTAAAGCAGTTGTAGCACCAGGCAATGCCTTGTTTGAAGCAGTAGCCAATGCTTGTACTTGTGTTTGCAATTGTTGGACCTGTGTCAAAATATTGCTTTGCTGCATTGAAGACATTGATGATTTCAAGCCTTGGGCAGCAGTAATTGCAGATTGAAGAGCTGACTTCAATTCACTTGATGAAGAGCTGCTTGATTGTGCTTGTACAGCTGCAGCTGCAGCTGCAGCAGTCTTGGCTACTGAAGTTTTTTCTGAAGTAGACAAGCTATTATTATTTCTTGACAATGATTGCTCAACAGCTGGTTCAATCGCTTGAGCCAATCGGTTAACCATCTGATTTGATGAAGTGGATGATGAACTGCCAGCTAGGCTTTCCAATTTGGTTAAACTGCTTTCCAAAGTTGCAGCGTTTTGTTGAGCTGATTGCAAGTTCTTAGTCAAAGCAGAAGTATCAACTGAACCGCCAAGTGCTGAATTCAATTGCTGAATACCACTGTTAATTTGTGGCAAAGCACTTTCAAGTTGAGCAATTTGAGCTTTATTTGAACTGCTTAATTGAGTTGATAATTGTGAGCTCAATTGGTTCAAACCATTGACCAGACTTTGAGTACCGCTCTTAAGTGAGCCTGCACCGCTTTGCAATCTATTAGCACCGCTTACCAAGCTGCTGGTTCCGCTTTGCAAAGCATGAGTACCACTAGATAAACGCCCAGCACCAGTAGTTAATCTGCCAACACCGCTAGCTAATTTAGCCGTACCATTTTGTAAAGTTTGAGCACCATTTTCAAGACGAACAGTACCTGACTGTAATTGATCAGCACCGTTTTGAAGTTGACCAGTGCCTGATTGCAACTGTTCTGCACCGCTTTGAAGCTTTTGCGCACCTGTAGTTGCTTTTTGACTACCCTTGCTCAACTTGTTTAAGCCGGTACGAACTTGATCAACACCATTATCAACAGTACCTAATTGATTATTTACATATAATTGTGAAATTGCTTCACCATAAGGTTCCGTTACAGAAGTTGCAAATGAAACATCCTTTGATGATTGCAATTGCCTAGTCAATTGATCAATCAGCTTTAAATTGGTTTCATTATCCAAACGGTGATTACTCTTAATGTACAAGTATGATGGTTCAGCCATCCCCTTAGAGAAGTGCTTTTGTACGACCAATAAACCTTGCTTAGCAGGAACACTGTCTGCAATTTCATCGGTATCATCATAATTCAAATGACCGTTGTACATTAACATGAATGGAATGGTAACAACTGCTAAAACAATTAAGTAAAGAATTGGGTGCTTTAAAGTTGAAGCAGAAATGCCATGCCACAACTTGTTTTCTGATTCACCAGTAAATTTAGTTACTGGCCAGAACATTCTTTTACCAAGGACAGCCATAAAGAATGGGTTCAAGGTTAAAAGAACAATTAACAAGGCAGCAACACCAACAGCAACACCAACGGCTGATTGGTAAATTGAGAATTTAGCTAAACTTAATGCAGTAAAACCAATTAAAACTGAAGAACCTGAATAAAGAATAGTCTTGCCAGCACTACGCAAAGCATCATGCATAGCTTCGTACTTGCCCATATTCTTACTCAGATTTTCTTTAAACTTGTCATACAGCAGGATGTTATAGTCCGTTCCGATACCGAACAGAACGATCACCATAAACACTTGCGTAAAGTTTGAAAATGGGAAATTGCATCTCTGAACTAAATTAGTAACAATTGAGAATGAAGTTAAGAATGATACCCCAACTGTTAATAAAGAAATCAAAGGAACAATTGGTGATCTGAAGACAATAATTAAAACAATAAAGATAAAGACAACTGTAATTGCTTCAGTCTTCTTGATTCCTTCCTGAACTGAAGTTGAGAATGCATTTTGCAAGACGTCTGCACCGGTCACATAAGTTCTAACTCCTGAGGTCTTTACGGCCTTAGTAAGTTGACTTTCAACATCCCCGATTTGGCGATCTTCGTTTCCCTTCTTCTTTGAAATATTTAATTGCATCACCCAAGTCGTGCCGTCTTTTGACTGCAGCTTCTTACGGGTAGCAATGTTTGAATCTGGAGCCAGCACATCAGTGATACCGTACTTGGATTTATTATTTTCAAGCTTAGAAACGGTCGCATTGATTGCTGCCTTATCAGTTTCAGTTAATTTGCCCTTCTTTTTGTTGAAAACAATTGCAACTTCATAGGTATTTTTCTTCTTTTTACCCCAGTTGTTTTTAATTGTTTGCGCAACTTCACTTTGAACATTGCTTGGCAAAGAAATGTTCGAGTGATCACTAGTCAACTGACTAACATTAGGAAGAGCAATAACTGAAATAAGCAAAATTAAAATCCATGCAATTAAAGAAAAGACATGATTCTTTAAAAACTTTTGCACTTTTTTTCTTCCTCCTGTATTTATTACTGCACAATAGCTACCGGTTCAACTAAACGTAGGATCATCTTATGGTAGTTCTCATTTGCCTTTTCATCGCTTTCGTTTGCAAAGAGTGTTGATTTATCTAGAAAGACATATCCCAAAACTGCTCCAACAAGAGCGTGAAAAGAAATGGTCTCATCTTTTTTCAAATTGAACTTCTCACCAAGAGCAAAAAGAGCCATAATTTCCTGCGTGATTGCATCTTCTTTGCTGTATTCATTCAAGTGATACAAAATACTTGCCAAAGATGGATCATGCAAAACAAAATTGCGCGTAACATCAGCAAATTTTAACAAAGCATCCTTGCCGGATAAACCCATTAGACTATCAACCAGCCGATGATGCAAAAGTTTAATTCTGCTAGCTCCCACTAATGAAAGCAACTGCTTTCTCCCTGAAACATAATGATAAAGCGATTGTGATCTAACGCCTAAAGCCTCGGCCAAATTAGGCATCGTTGTTTTCGACAAGCCTTTTTGACAAATCAATTCGTTAGCTTTTTCAATCACTTTATTCAAATCAAGAGTTCTTTTTTGGACCATTCTTTTTTTCCCTCTCTTACAGCATGAGAATAATATATCACTACAAAGTGAAGAATACAATCTACAACTTGTAAATTATTCAAAAAAAAAGAGATATTCACTTTATAGTAAATATCTCTCTTGCTAGATTTTTCCTTATGAACGATTCTTATTAAACCAAGTATTAACAGCCTTGCCTAGAGCCTTAAAGTTTTTCTGTGAATTGGACCACGCAGAGATGCAATAGGAATGACCTGACGTTTGAACAATCGCAGCAGCAAAGTGACTATCACCAGCACTGTAAATAGTCCCGCTAATGCCACTAGTCAGCTTGGTTCTAGAGCCATACAATCTTAATAAAACAAGCTGTGCATGACTTTGATTCAAAACTTTGCCTTGATAAAGTCCCTTCAAAACCAAATCTAAATCTTTGCTGGTCGTTTTGCCAACCGGTGGGTTAGTAAAGGTGCCGCTGATAGTTGTACTTGTAGCACCAAACTTTTTGGCAACTGCAGCGACATTCTTGCTGCCAGCCTTCCGCAATAATGCATTGCCTGCAGTCTTATTGCCTTTCATCATAGCTTGACGCAAATATGCGATACTATAGCCCATATTGGTTTGCAGAAGCTTTTCACCTTTGACGCGATCTGACTTTTTAATCTTAATCGCAGTTTTGGTACTCAACTTTCCTTTTTGTTCTTGGTAGTAAATAGTCGCCAAAATCAAAATTTTCAAGACGCCACTGGCATTATGAGCTTCAGATGTTGTAGCCAAACGAGCATAGCGTGCAGAATTGTTCAGATCCTGTACGGCTACTTGATAGGAGGCAGTGCTGCCCATTGCCTTTTTGATTGCTGAAGCCAATGAAGTTTTGCTGCCCTTTTCAACAGTAACTTTGGAAGATGCAGAAGTTTGACTGCTGCTTGAACTCGCAGTTGGCATTTTAACCTTTGGTTCTTTAGTTTGTTTCTTATTGACTTTGCTATTTTTAGGTTCAATGATATTGATTTTGGCACTATTCATTTCGCGCAAACCAGCCGAATAAAGCATAAACGCAAAAATAGTAGCCAAAAGTGCCCGGATAAATACTTTGTTTTTCATTGAAAATCCTCAACTTAGAAGAAATGATGTTTTCGCATCAAAACGATTAACCAAATCATTAACGCAATCGTAACAATGGTTACAACGACCCAATCAAAAGGATTATGGAACATTGGCAGTGAAACGTTCATCCCATAAAATCCCGTCATAATTGTTGGAATCGTCAAAACCAAAGACCACACAGTTAAGAATTTCATCGTATCGTTCAGGTTATTGTTCATCATATTGTTCGATGTAGCCGACAGCGTTTTAGTTACTTGCTGTGAAATCTGAATCATTTCTGCTGACTGATTTGATTCAATTAACACGTCGTCTAGACGTTCACGTGCGGTTTTAGTGAAATCTAATTTAGAATGATCCAAGCTGTGAAGCATGATTAAGTCAGTTTGAATGGAACTAGACAAATAAACCAAACTTTTTTCAATATTTGATAATTCAACTAAATCCTTATTGTCGATATCATCCGACAATTTTTGATCCAAACTGTTTCTTTCTGCATCCAGCTGAGTAACTGCACGCTGGAAATATTGTGATGAATAAAGCATAAAGGCTATCAATAATTCCGTAACATCATTAGCTAGCGACAAGCGCTCACGCATCTGAACATCGTTAAATTCATCAAACACGTAGCTAGTTGACTCAGTATGGAAAGTAAAAATATTTTCTCCAACTACCAAGAAAGTAATTGGGTGCGAGGTGAAGTGCTTAATTGAATTAGTTGGCCAAATTGGTACATCATAAACAAGCAAGTGGCTATGGGTATGCAAGTCATAGTCATAGTGCGGACGTTCATGCCGGTCAGAAATATAGGAGATGATGTCTGGCGTGAATTTAAAATCGTCTTGCAGCTTGTTGCTATCCTGCTCACTTAAATTGCTGATATCGTACCATTTATATTTGGTCTCTACGGGAAAATTTTGTTGCCGTATCAACACTCTCACCTCTCATTTACGCAATTAAATCTAATTTTTTATTTCAACTCTATTATTCTATCATTTTCGGAGTAAAGAAAAAACAGACCAGTTACGGTCTGTTTTTCATTAAATCGCTATTTAGTTTTATTGTTTCCAAGCAGCATCAAACTTTTGCTTACCTTCGTTAATTGCGTTATTAACATTTTGGTGCTTTTGAGCTGCAGAAAGAATAGTTTGCATAATACTGTTCAATTGAGCATAGGCTGCGTTTGAGTTCTTTTCTACAGGAACGCTGTACAAGTGCTTCATAACAGTTGAAAGCTTAGCTGGAAGCTTAAGTGAAGTGTTGGACTTGTATGCTGCAGAATTAATTACTGAGTTGTTAACTGGAATGTAGCCAGTTGCGTTAGCCCACTTAAGTTGGCTTGACTTAGATACCAAGAACTTAATGTACTTAAATGCAGCCGCCTTTTGTTCAGCAGTTGCGTGGTTGAACATGTAAATGTCTGTACCTTGTTGCATGTTGTATTTGCCTGGACGAGCAGCAACATCATAAGTAAACTTCTTGCCTACACCTTGCTTAACGAAGCCTTCACCTGCAGAAGTGCCAATAAACATGGCAACTTTTTCGTTAGCAAATGGACCTGATAAGTATTGTTCTGAACCGGCAACTCTGAAGTAGCCCTTCTTGATACCATCTGCGTAGTAGTTGATAACGCTCTTTGAAGTTGAACCACTGAAGTTGATCTTGCTTGAGAAGTCAACGCCGGCATTCTTCATACCTAAAACGTAGTAGTTGGAAAGTGAATCAAAACCAGCACCTACTACCTTGTGGTGACTCTTCTTGTAAATAGTTTCAGAAACAGATTTAAGTTCGGCCATAGTGGTTGGAACCTTCTTAATGCCGTATTTCTTAAACATGTCTTTGTTGTAAGTTAAAATTTCAATGGACTTGTTAAATGGAATACCATATTGAGTTCCTTGAATTTGAGCGCCCTTTAACAATTCGGGTCTAATGTCTGAAGCCTTAGCACTGCCCCAACCAACATTCTTGTTGTTGATGTAAGGTGTCAAGTTTACAAGCATCTTATTCTTAGCGGCATTCCAAAGCCAACCTGGGTAAGCTTGCGTAATTGTAGGCAAATTGTTTGGTGATTGCAAAGTTGAGTTGATCTTGGCTTGCAAATCGATGTAAGTACCTTGACTTTCAAGCTTAACGGTAATCTTTGGATTTTTCTTTTCGAATTCCTTAGTCAACTTTTGCAAAGTTGATTGTTGTACTCCTACCATACCATGCCAAAAAACAACTGTTGTCTTCTTGGTAATCTTTGATGGAATCTTGCTTGAGCTAGATGAGCTATTGCCATGAGAACAAGCAGCTGTTCCCATTAATGCCAAGCCGGCAGCAGCCAACACAGCAAGTTTCTTACTAAACTTCATTTGGATTAATCCTCCCAAAAAATAAAACTAAACAACAAATTTTATTGATTCACTAAAGCGTGATGCTTTGACCACGCTTAGGTAAAATCCGTTTTCCATATGGGTTCTCGACCAGCTCCGGATGCAATGTGTGCACTGGTACTAAAATAGCTGGTTGAACCTCGCTGATGATTTCTTGTAACTCCCCCTCATCTGCGTGGCCAGAACAACGCAGAGCTTTATATTCCACATTATGTTTAGCAAAATTTTCGACAAAAGGCTTGTATGCTGGGTCGAAATCACCAAGTGGCTCAGCATTAGAATGGATATACAATCCGCCTTCCATCAACTGATCAAAGTCAGCAACAGCTTGCCAAAGGAATTCGTGATCATCGTTAAGAAGATCTTGATAAGAAACTTCCGGTTCTGGATTCAGATCAGCGAACTTCGGCTCCTCTGGCAAGTAATAGTACGGAAATTCTTTGCCCAGACTCTTATGCAACAAATGAGCCCGTTTTGCATGCAAAACAACTTTCCGTGGTGAATCAGAAATGATTCTAAGCAATCTTTCAACATTGGTTGGGTAGGTGTTAAAAGTAATTTGCCGTTTTGGATTAGCTTTTTGAAAACGAACAACTTCTTGTGTCAATTCATCTTCATTGTTAATCCCGGTAAATTCCTCACTTTGCTTTTCATTCATTCTTTCAGGCCATGAACTGCCGGTTGCTTCAGTGATGAAAAGATCTGCACCCTTTGAAGCAGCTAAGAATTCATGTACCCAATCCGGATGATAGCCATGCAAACGAATATCACCAGTGAATGAAATTTTTTTATCCGGGGTTTTAACAATTAGACCGGTAGCGCCATATGCATCGTGATCGCTTGGCCAAATTTCCATTGTGATCTCGCCAACCTTAATCGGCTTTTTATATTCAGCCGCGATGATTGGACGAGTGTAGCCTTTTTCATGACCGGCTGCTGGCAAAAGAAAATCGCCTTTTTCATTTAATGCTGGCAGCAAGTGAGCCGTAATTGGGCCGGCATACAATGGAATCGTTGGTGAAAGCAGATTTAAAGCCTTGCTATGATCCAGATGCAGGTGAGAAATATAAGCTGCACTATGTTTCCAACGCTTGGTATCAATTGCTTTGCCCGTGATTTTTTCATCATAAAAATCAGGAACTTCACCAATCAATTGGTACTTAATCAAAGTCTGATAATCTTCATCGTCCATACTCAAACCGAGTTCAGGACGATATACCTCGCCTAAATCAAACAAAACGTGTGAATCATTATAGGCAACTTCAATCATTGGCCCGCCAATTGTAGTCAAACCATTATAAAAAGTAACGGTTGTTTTATCCTTTAAGGTCATTACGAACTACTCCTCGAATAATTTGTTTTCTAAAAATGAAGTAGAGAACTAAAATTGGCAAAACTGTCAAAGTAGCAGCAGCTAATTGCAATTGGGTTTCACTACCGGCATCAGAAGCGAAATTAGTTAATCCGTTGTTAAGAAGCCGCATACTGTCTTCATTAGTTACCAACAATGGCCATAGGAATGAATTCCAGCCAGAAATAAAGCTTAACAAACCAACAGTGAATAAACCACCCCGTGACATTGGGACTAAAACTTTCCAAATATATTCCCAGTCAGATGCACCGTCAATTTTGGCAGCCTTATAAATTGTTCTTGAAATAGCGCCAAAATAGCTCTGCAAGTAGTACATGTAGAAAATTGAAGTAAGGAATGGCAATACCAAACCGAGGTAAGTGTTAAGAAGGCCCATCTTTGCAACAGTATTGTAGTTGGTGAAAATTATTGCTTCACCAGGAACCATCAGCAATGACAGCAAAACGATTTGAACGAAGTTCTTGCCTTTAAAATGAAGGTTAACCATTGCAAAGGCACCTAATACCGCGTTGAACAAACTAACAATTGTCGTTACACTCGCAGTAATGAAGGTGTTTAAGAAATAGCGTGCAAATGGAGCCTGCGCAAAAACCATAGCATAGTTGCCCCATTGTGGATTTTTTGGAATGATTGTTGGCGGAATCGTTGTTGTTTCTTGGAAACTCATTAATCCACCCAAAATCATATAAATGAAAGGAAAGACAGTAATAATTGCAAAGAAAGTCAAAATCAAGTAGGCAAATAATCTGCCCCAGCGAATCTTTTTCATCTTTTACTGCCCTCCAATCTTTTTCATCATCTTGCGCTGCAAGAAAGTAATAAACAAAATGATCAAGAATAACACAACAGTGGCAGCCATCGCTACACCTGGCGTACCAACAATCTGGAATTTGTTATAGATGTAGAACACTGCAGTCGTCGCAGAGTTGCCGACGCCGGCTTGCCCATTGAACAAGGCATATACTGAAGTATAAACTTTGAAGGCTGCGATAATATTCATCGTTAATAAGAAAGCGATCGTTGGAATCAACTGCGGCATAGTAATCCGCCAAAACTTTTCGGTACCGCTTGCCCCATACATATCAGCAATCGTGTAATAGTTAGGATCAATATTTCTCAAGGCACCCATCAAGATAACAATGTTAAAAGCCAAGCTTGTCCAAACACCAAAAATAATGATCGTCGTTAATGACATTGAAGGATCATCAATCCAGTTAGGTGCAGGCAAATGCAATGCTTTCAAAACGAAGTTGAGCAAACCATAGTCACCATTGAAAATATAGCGAAAGACAATACCGATCGCAATCGTACTTGTAACATATGGCATGAAGAAAGTAGTTTCAAAGAAAGACTTTCTCTTCACCTTACTGAAAATCAACCAAGCCAGCATAATCGAGATCGCTAAAGCTACTGGTACAGAAACCAAAGCATAAATAATAGTGTTCTTGATTGCCGTCCAAAACTCGGGATCTTTGAAAATATACTGATAATTGCTAAAGCCCGTCCAATCCAAGGCAATTAACGGTCCACCTTGAAAACTCATAACAAAGGCCCGCAAAATTGGGAAAATACTAAAGCCCGTTACAAAAATAATGGTTGGAGCCAGAAAGAGCCAAGCCCGTTTTTGATTTTGCTTCATTAGTAAACACGCTCCCCTTCTGGGGTAAAGATGAAGATGCGATCAAGCCGCATTTTAAGGTTGATATTGTCTCCTGCCTTAATTGGAGTTTCCAAATCAACCAAAGAACGAGCTTGAATGCCATCATGATTGAATTTCAAAATACGTTCACGACCTATCAATTCAATATCTTGAATTGTGACCTTAACGTTTCCACTTTCAGCTGGCAAAATATTTTCAGGTCTAACTGACAAAACATATTTGCCATCTTTTAATTCATGCTTAAAACGGTCTTGTTTCAAATCACTGACTGCAATTTCAAAATCTGAGCCAGTAACTTTACCATCTTTGACTTCAACCGAGAAGTTGTCAATTACTGGATTGCCAACAAAGTTAGCAACAAAGTAATTATTTGGTTCCAAGTAGAAGTTTTGAACCAAATCATCTTGTTGAATCACGCCGTCATTGAACAGAATGATCTTATCGCCGATCGACAAAGCTTCTTCTTGATCATGTGTAACAAATAAAGTCGTAATGCCAACTTTTTTGACTAATGAACGAATTTCTTCACGAATCTTTAACCGCAGACGAGCATCCAAATTACTCAATGGTTCATCCATAAGCAAGATCTTAGGTTCTTGCACCAAGGCACGGGCAATCGCTACACGCTGCTGTTGACCACCGGAAAGCTGACCAGGTTTTTGATCCACAAGTTCATCAATCTGCGTTAAATTTATGTACTTTCTAGCAACCTTTTCAGCTTCAGCCTTAGGACGCTTATTCTTGCCGACCGTTAATGGAAACATAACGTTTTGCAAAACAGTCATATGCGGATATAGGGCATAGTTTTGGAAAACATAACCAATTTGCCGATCCTTAGGCGCGGTTTTAACTACCGACTTGCCATCGAATAAAATGTCACCGCTAGTTGGTGTAAGAAGACCGGCCAGCATATTCAAAATGGTCGTCTTTCCACAGCCGGAAGGGCCTAATAAGCAGACCAGATCGCCTTTTTTAACGGAAAAACTAACGTCCTTGATTGCTTCATGGCCGTTTTCATAAACCTTGCGTAGGTTCTTTACTTGGACAAAATTTTCATCATTCATTAGTTACACACCACAATATCTTGATAATTTTCTATAATTTCTTAATTAATTTTATGATATTCCGATCAAAATCACAAATTTATTTTCATAATGATTCGTACTTTACAGAAGTTTCTTTTTGTTTGTTTGTGAAATGTTCTGCTTTTTTAGGCTATATATTAACTATTTAGCAAAGCTGCAAGTTATTATTTACTTTTACAAGATATTGTGCCTTATTTATCGTTAAGCACAAAAAAAGATCATTGCTTTTACAATGGTCTTTTTACTTAATTTCAAAATAAATCAAAATATTTTTCCGAACGATCAATTAACAATCTTAAATAAGATTTTTTTATAAATTATCGCCACGTTCAAATTGGTACTTGGAAGAATTCAAAGCCTGACGAACCAAGGCGCTCATTAACTTTTTGGTCTTTTCCGTAATTTCAGCGGCTGTCTTTTCATTGGCGGCAGTTAAAAACTTAGTCAATTCTTCACCCTTGAGTTCTTTAGCCTTAGGGTCAGTCTCATCAATATGAGCTAAAGTACAAGCTTGGCAATCATCACGGTAGGCATTTACTTGATAAATATATTGATGGTAGCGTGGCTCAACTAATACTTGCAAAGTCTTGTACATCCAGTAAGCACTCTTATCAGGATCAACCATATGATCAGCAACCTTGTAATTGGCTGGCGTGTCGTTGATGTTGGCATAGAAAGGTACGTAAGGTGAGTAGCAGTAAAAGCCCATATTTACCCATTGAATGGCAGCCATTTCTTTTGGAACATCATTTCTGATTTGCAAGATGCTGGATTCTTGATTACGGTCCAAGGCAATTGAGCGGAACATCTTTTGCTGCTTTTCATCCCCGGATGAGAAAGTATCCATTGGATCATAAGGGGTACCGTTGTAGTGGCTGGTCAAGAACTTTTGCACGTCTTCTACGCCAATTTTCTTTTCAGGAACGCGAGTAAACGGCATTTCTTGACTGGTTGGATCTTGCTCAATGCTTGGGTTGAACAATTTTTGACCATACCAAGTACGTGGAGTGTTGTAGAAAGCATCAGTTTCGTCTTTTGTGCTAAAAATATCACGGAAGTTAAAGCCGCCATCTTGAGCAGGATTCAAATGATGCTTTTCAACAAAATCACGAATCGTTGAAGCATACATAAAGTTGTCTGGATCATCAAAATCAACATTTTGAATCACCATAATATTAGGACAAATTGCGTATGAATCATCAGGTACGCGAGCAGCCAACCATTGGTGACCTGCAGCTGTTTCAAGGTACCAAACTTCATCATGATCAGAAAAAGCGATGCCGTTGGTTTCACCAGTACCATACTTTTCGATCAATTGACCCAAACGCTTTACCCCTTCACGAGCCGTCTTAACAAATGGCAAAACCAGATAAAGCATTGAATCTTCATCAATCCCGTTTTCAACAAGAGGATCATGGCCAAGGCAGCGAGCATTGGTTGCTTCAGTTTCAGTTGAAGACATAGCAACATTATATTCATTAATGCCTTGTTCATCCCAGCGGCCTTCTGAATCATCGGCAGTTGGCGTTGCAGTATAGCGACAGCCATCGCCAATCAAATGCATCTTAAAGCCATTGTATTTGGAAACATAGTCTTCATCATAATGACGGGCCTTGTTTACAACAAAAAGCTTTTCATTAATGCCACCGTAACCGTCCTCGTCACGAGCAATCATGGTTGACCCATTGATTGAAGCATCCTTACCGACTAACATTGCCGTACAATTATCTTTTTTCATAAAACTTCCTCTTTTTTTATAAATCTTTATGTCTATTTTACTCTACTATTCCTTTACCTGCATCGACCGATCAACTTTGGCCCGGCCATTTGCATAATTGAAAACATAATCCGGCTGAACGTTGTACAGATAAACATTAAAATCTAGACTGCCATCTGTTGAAATAGCCTGTAAGTTAATGCCGCGAGCCATTAATTCATTGCCTCTGAAAATTGGCGTTGCTTGATAGATCACCTTTTTGTTTTCACGCAAAGCTTTCCTGACCTTGCTTTCAAAAATTGTCTGAATCTTTTGGTTGGAAAAGGCCGTTTGAGTAAACAAATTCTTTGGATTGTCCTGATCACCGGATTGATTATTTGGATTATAGCTACCGTTTTGATCGATTCCAGCAGAGACAGAATAGGCAATCAGGTGACCTCGATTGTATATTTGCGTGCCATTGCGACTGTTGTAGTGACAGCCCGTAGGATCAATGTACTGCCGCACGCGCAAAGAATCATTGGCAACGTTTCTTTTTTCCAGAAAACCCGTATTCGAATGCGATGTTCGATTAAGCGAATCCAAATTGGAATAAATAACCCGGTTGACTTTCCAGGCATTTTTAATCAAAGTCGAATGATCATTGTTGACCGTAATATAGGCCTTCGAACCGCTTTTAAAATTCAATTTAGCCAATTGCTGATAATCCGTCTTCGATAAACCGCCATAAGAAGTTTGAGCCTTTTGCGCATTGCTGATTTTATTGCTGGTTTTTGAACTCGTGCTCGAAGTAGTTGAAGTTAAATTAACGCCATTGGGAACACTGCCACCCTTAGTATAAATGCCCCAGATTGCAGCAACAATTACGATCAAAGCAGTGAGCAGCGAACTGTTCTTGCGTCTTCTCTTTCTGCGTCGTGCCATCTTTTGCTCCTAACTTCTTGCCCAATTATCAAGCATATTTAAGAAAAAGCTTTCTGATAAGTGCTTAATATCCGCACCTTCGTGATTCAATTCTTGAGCCTTATTCAAATCATCATTATCGCGACTAAAGAAGTCATGATCGCCGAAAATCAGGTAATTGGTTTCCATTGCTAGCCGTCCTTGAGCTTTTCCGCCCAAGTTATCAATCATCTTATTGGCATCTTCCAAATTCATCTTTAAATGATCAGTTAAAACGATCTTTTTGTTATTAACCGGATTGCGAAAACCGATCTGCCACGGAGATAGTTTTTCATCAGTTAAAGAAAAGTTTTTGATTTTCTTTTGTGCCTGTACAAGCAAATCTGGCGTGAAATGAGCGTGAAAATCATCATAGACTTTTTTCGTATCAATTGAATCATCTAATCCACGGTGCTGCTCTACCTGTGCAATTCCGGCCCGCTGCATGCAATCAATCAAGCGATTATGCCGCTCTTTAGGATAATATGCGCGCGCTAAACGCAAAACATCTACATAATTATTATTTAACTCTGGCAAGTGATATTTTTTGGCCAAATCATAAATAAAGTTCAAATCAAAATTTACGTTGTAGCCAATAATGACATCATCGCCAATGAATTGCCGAAAATCATGAATCGCTTCAGCTACTGGAATGCCTTCATTAATGATTTTCTCTTCAGTAATGCCATTTAATTTGGTAATAAATGCTGGTACGCGGTTTGATTTGTCATAAGCAACCAAATGGCTGTATTCATCGACAATTTCACCATTTCTAACTTTGATCGCACCTAATTCAGTAGCGCGATCGCGGTATGGACTCAAACCGGTTGTTTCAATATCGAGCAAGGTATAGTCCTGCAAGAAGGCGGGCGTTTCCATCCCCTTTTGGCGGAGTTTATCTTCTGCACCAGGAATATGCAAAACCCCATTTTTTACTTCAATACTCATAAAATCCTACTTTGCTAAATTCATTAATAAATCATGGCTGTTGCTATCAAAGGCAAGACTTCGCTTTTGCAAATCGTCCGGCAAATCATCTTGTCTTAAATCAGCACCAAGATAATGCCAATCACCGAATTGCTCAACCAATTTGACCATTGGATCCAGCAATTGCGGACTGGTTTCATCTACGCCTAATTCCAAAATTGCGACTTTTTTATCTTCATTGCCAGTTAAGAACCAACGCATACGCGCATTCGCATCAGTATCTGGGTAAAAATGCGCATTTAGTGGCATGTGCAATTCCATCTCGCTGTTGCAGACCTCACATTTTGGTACCAAATCTTCTGTCGCATTTTTTCCGGCAGCGATAAACTGTCTAACTACTTCGCGATCATCCTTTAATCCATGATTAATGCCGCTTGAACATTGCATTTTTGTCCAATCACCAAAAGCATTGAAGATGCGATTTTCATTAAATCCCGCATTTTCAAAAAAGTGTGCGAAAGTACTGGTGGCAATAAAATATTCCTTACCCTTAAGTAGCTTCTTTAATGCCAGCATGCTTTCACTCGGCTCATAATTCAAAGAGTAATTATTAATCAATTGACTCCAAAAAGCCCATTGCTCTGTCCAAGAAGCAAATTTTTTATCAAGTGCATCCCCAATCGTATGGACATCATACTTTTCAGCAACATCACCGTATAAGTCATCGAAGTTTTTCTCGCTTAAAATATCAAGTCCTTCTTCACGAGCCATGCCATTACCGGCAGTGACAATTACCGCATCGGCATCATTGAGCCACTTTTTTGCTTTAGTAAAATCCGTCATTATTTGCTCCCTTTCTGATGGTTAGAATAGCCAGTCAAACGAAGTTGACCACTAATATACTCGCCTAAAAAGATATCACTCACATTATTATAACCCGCCTGTTTAACTTCTTGCGTTAACCAAGATTCATCTTTATGGATTATCATATTGCGTACCGGCAAACAAGAGCAAAAAGAGCAAGGTGATAATTCCGAGATCGCGATAACGCGTGGCAAAGCGATCGCGAACATATAAAATAGCAAAAATAATCATCGCTGCGGCCGCAACCAGCATCAAAATATACAAAATAGTTTGATTGTTGTTTTGATTATTTTCAATGTATTTTAAATTATAAAAAGTTATTTTTACCTCTTAAGTGGCGTTTCATCACGATTGTCGTCCATTTCTAGATGCGTAGTTGCAATCGCTGTTAGCGTTTTTGCCAATAAAAGCATGTTCTCAACCGTGACATATTCATAGCGCCCGTGGAAATTAGCTCCGCCATTAAACAAATTTGGCGTAGGGATGCCTTTTTCACTGATAAAATCGCCATCTGTTCCACCGCGGAAAGGAAGGTGATGAACAGGCAGCCCCATCTTGGCATAGGCATGATGAACCAAATTGACCACATATGGATTATTTTTAATCAAATCGCCAGGTGAACGATATTGATCATGCATTTCGAGGTTTACACGATTTGCCCCATATTTTTCATTCAATTTCTCTGCTAAATCTTTAACCAACTTTTTCATCTTGAGATAGTGATCCGTATCGAAGTCGCGGATGATTAAATTGATCTCTGCATGATCAACATTGCCATTATTATTTAAGACTAGGATGTAGCCTTGATAGTCCTTGCTTTTTTCTGGGACAAAATCTTGCGGCAAACCATCCATAAATTCATTTGCCATCAAGGCCGCATTAACCATTAAACCGTATGCTTCTCCAGGATGAACAACGGTACCTCTGAAAGTAATTTTGGCAGCGGCGGCGTTAAAAGTTTCATAGGCAATATCGCCAGGATTGCCGTTATCAAGGGTATAAGCAAATTCAACTGGAAAACGACTTACGTCAAAGCGGGCCGCACCCATGCCGATTTCTTCATCAGGACCAAAGGCAAGCCAAATATCGCCATGCTTAACTGCAGGATTTTCATGCAAGTATTTTGCCATGCCAAGAAGGCCAGCGATTCCAGCCTTGTCATCAGCACCCAGAAGGGTATCACCGGAAGCCGTGATCAGAGTTTGCCCGATCACTTTCTTTAATGATGGAAATTCTTTGGCCGACAGAGTTACGACGTGACCCAAATTGATGTCTTTTCCGTCATAGTTTTCATGAATCTGTGGCTGAATATTTTCGGCATTAAAGTCGGCAGTATCTACGTGAGCGACGAAGCCAATTGCGGCAACTTTTTTATCGCTGTTTGCGGGAATTTTGCCGACTACATACGCATCTTTGTCTGAATAAGAAACATCTGTAAGCCCTAATTTTTTAATTTCATTTGCGAGTTCTTTAAGCAAAACCACCTGGCCAGGGGTTGTAGGTACGGCCTTGCTGTTTTCATTTGAGCGCGTGTTCATTTTGGCATATTGAATAAACTTTTCTTCAATATATTTTGCATCGTAATCTGACATTTTGTTGCCACCTTTCATTTTTAATCTTATTTTAACATACAAAAAAGCCACCAGCTTTTGTGCTAGTGACCTTCTTGATTAGATAAATCTAACTTATTTTTTCTTGTGCTTTTGGCGTTACCGTTTCACTATTGTCATTTGAATCTGTTTGTTCTGCCAAAACATAGTTGGCACTTTCCCAGTCCCACAATTCATTTTCATAATTATCGCCAATTGCCAAGTGAGTGAGACTTTGCAGTTGATCAGTCAATTCAAAACCATGGTCTGGATTAAAGTCTGTCACGCCATTTTTAGCTTCTTCATGAACGTCGATGTAGTGAACATGAACGTTAGAATTCTTATTCAATACCAATTCACCTGGCTGCCAAGTAATCGTAATCCCTTCTGGCTTAGTAGGCTCAACCGGCTTTTCACCTTCGAAGGTCAACTTAGGAACAGTTGTTGAAAATGTTGCCCAAGCTGAGCCCAATTCATTGCTGAAGCAAATCTTAATGCTGTTTCCTGAAACTTTGAACAAACCTGCACCAAAGATTTCTTTGCTTCTGTCTTTAGAATCATCCCAGTTAAGGTATCTGACTCTGGCAAAGCAACGCCTTCACCAATGTGACCATCACTACTAATAATTTCAGCCTTTTCAATGTATTCTGGATGACCGGAACTTGTACTACCATTATTTAAGGACCCTACAGTCACATAAACCGTATTATCCTTAAGATTCATCAAATTGCCATTTTTGTCGTACATCTTTAACTCTTTGATCATCTGAATTATCAGTCGTCTCCGTACTTTGAGTACTTGTTTGACTGTCAACCGTTTCTGAGTCGGCAGTATATTGATCAATGAGATTCTGCTCAGTTGCTTCACTCTCAGTGCTTTGGCTTTCAACCAAAACAATTTCAGATTAATTTTTTTTGTTTTTGAAGCTTTTACAGGACGACTGTTTGAACCCATAAAAGTCAAACCAATCAAAACGGAGGCCGCACCCATTGCGAATTTGCGAATTGAATGATGTTCATGTTTTTTCTTCAATTTTGCGGATTTTTTCTAATAAATTTTTCTTGAAACCATAAAATTATACCTCATTTTCTGTTAAAAACATTTATTAACATGGAGTGTAATATTATGTCACTTATTAGCACTTATAGTATATAATATTCATTTAATATACGTTATCTCTTTGAACCCGCTTTTAAATATTCTTAATATATTATTTTCCACTAATTTATCCATTAATATTTTTACAGCTATCAAAAAAAGCAAATGAGAACAAATCCCATTTGCTTCAATGATTGAATAAATATTACTATCGTTAACTATTTATTTAATCCGTTTTTATTTTAAAAATTATTTTTTGATTTCTTTCAATCCTTCACGACGTCGACCCATGTTGAACCACGGCGAAACTGTAAAGGCTAAAATATCGTTAATTACATAAATCAATGAGTTAACAGCCATGGCTAAAGTTGAATCGCCTTGAGCAAAGGTTACGCTCCAAAGAATCAATTGGAAAATGCCGCTGGCTGTCCACCAGAAGTATTGGTTGTTATAACGCATAAAGCACATGATGCCAGCAGTAAGAGAAATTGCAAAACTGATTGCATCAATCCAGGGACGAGGATCATTGGTAAATTTGCCAATCAAGAAACCAGAAACCAAGTAAACGGCAAGCGTACCAACGATGGCAATTACCCATTCCTTAGCGCCAAATTTCCGCAAGTGGTTCTTGGTATCATTATTCCAGGACTTAACAGCCAAGATAACTGGCAAGTCCAAGGTAGCAATATAAGCAATTTGCTCAAAAATTGATAAGTAGTTCTTAGCTGACCAACCTGCATAAATAAAGCAGGCAGCTGAGATCAAACCTAACCAGCCGTTAATTGCCTTAGTAGCATTAATTGCCAAAACACAAAGAGTACCTAATAAAGTACCGATAAAAGTAATCACAGTAACACTGGTCATCTTAGTTTGCAATAAAATTGCCAATTGGAAGCCAAAAGCAAAGAACCACAAGCAGTAGTTCTGAATTGGCCAACCCTTAAGCTGGTTCCATAGCCAGACAAAATAATTCTCATTCTTATTAGTTTGCATAAAATCTCTCCTCAATACTTTAGGTTCACAAGGTGTGAACTAATATACAACATCTTGTGCCTTTTCCGCTTTTTTCCAGAAAAAGCCTCGACATCTAGTTTAGTATTGTGTGAAATAAAAATAAAGACTTGTATTCTGATGACATTTTTGCTACCCCTGGCAGCAGTTTTATTTTTTGACAGGAGATCCAAATATCATATAATGTTAGTCAAAAGTGACACGATGTCATATTTCACAGAAAGGTTTGCTTATGAAAAAAGAACATCCCCTGCAAATCAACCTTATTTACTATGATCTCTACGGCAATCATGTCGGCAAATATTCAACGAGAATCAAAAACAAATGCAATTTGCCAACTCACCACTTAAAAAGCCTGATCCATTATCACATGCCATATGGCTATCAAGTGATCCATAATTTCGTTTATCCCCAACTATCTAATTTTAGAAATGATCAAATGGCTGATCTTTACATTGCAGTGCAAGAGCAGCCAATCTATAACTAAAAAAGAGGCAGCCTCATAAGAGACTGCCTTTTTCAATTATTCATGTTGCGAAGCTCCAGTTGAAGTATCCGGCTTTTTCTCAGTTTTCTTTTCAGTTTCTTTGCTTGATGCGCCACTGACTGCATCAGGATCTGAATTCTTACGATAAGTTGCACCGGTGGTTGCATCCGGATCGATCACTAATTTTTGACCGGTCGTTTCGCAGAAGTATTTTACTAATGGATAAATATCTTGAACCCATTCATAAGTACCAGCGTAATTGCCTTCGTCATCTTCAACTCGCTTGTAGCGGTGGTAAATCAATTTTTTCAGATTGCCGTTAGGCACTGGCATTTCAACCTCATCGTGACCATCTGGCTGCGTTCTCAAAGCATGCGTAACTTTCTTAGCAGTTGCAGTTGCTTGCTTTGGATGACACTTACCGATTCCGTTGCCGATATCAGATGGCTTTCTGCTTGCCAGCATCTTATAGTTGGGATCAATTGGACGATTGTACCAAAGAAGCTGGTTATTATCGTCAACAAACGTCATTTCACCAATCGTATTTCTAAGCATCCAATTCAATTGGTTAACTGTCATCAGACCAGCATCTAATTTTACATAGTCATTGCCTTCTGCGGCATTAACCTTCTTGGCAGCCTTATCTAACCAATCAGGATCATCTTTATCAATGCCATGAATGGTCGTGCCTGCTTTAGCCTCGCCGTTTGCTTCATAGTCTTCTTTTAAATATTCATCAGGATTCATATCCTTCAACCATTTAGGTTCTGCCATTTTAAATCTCTCCCTTAAAAAACTAATCTTTACACCTATAATTTACTACATTTTTGTCTCAATGCTGCGTTTATCTAAATGAACGATTTTATCAAACATCGCTTTTTCTTCTGGAGAAATTTTATGCGCTACTTCAATCACGGCTACTCGCGGATTCTTCAATAAAGTCTTATGAATTGCCAAAGACAAGTTAGGATCAAGCACACTCGTGGCTTCATCTGCTAATAGAATTGGTCGACCTGATAAAAGCGCACGTGCAATTTCAACTCGCTGAATCTGACCACCAGATAAATTATTGCCGTCTTCACCGACCAAGCCATCTAAGCCGTGTTCTTTAACCAGTTGATCAAGCCCTGCTTCATGAATTTCCAATTGCCGCTAACATTTTTGTGGTTCAAAATGATTTGTCCTTCTTTCGGCTTTTTAAGTCCAAGCATTAGCCGCAATAAAGTAGTTTTGCCTCAACCGCTCGATGCCATCAGCAAAACCTTTTCACCTGGTTTTACTTCTAAAGACACATCATTAAAAATCTCTTTGTGATCCGAACTAGTCACATAGGCCAGCTGCTTAATCTGCATCCCGTCAAAAGGGCTAAACGAACTAAATGCCAGTAATCATGTGACCCAGAAGAAGCCACATTCAGCATGATCTGAATCATATAAGCAACGAATACAATATTGCAGGCCTTAATTGCTGCTAAAAGCATGAAGCAGATAACCTGACTTTTTTGGCATATTTTAAACTCATAGATTTCTCATTAAGCCGCTGTCTATTGTCATCATTATACGCGCAAATAGTGTCTTTTCTCAAACTGTTCCTATATAATAGATACAATTTATAAAATCGTGGGAGGTTAACATGGCACTTAAACTTGTTGAAATATATCAGCACTCTGAAGACGAAAATTCATTTTTATTGGGCTATATCTTAAACAAAACCGAAAACTGGCTGACCTTCCTTTCACTTGATCCAGCCGGCAATCAGGGCGGCGTGCGTTTCTTAAAAATCGACGATATCGCTGAAATAAATGAAGACAGCGACTACTTGCGCCTCTTCTCCTTTTTTCTGGCAAACGGTGAAATCAATGATCCCTACCAATTAACCCAAGCCAACCATGACCTGCTGGCTCAACATTTTAAGAATCTGGATAAAATTTTGGATTTTGCTTGCAGCAAGCAGATCTTAATCAAACTTGGGCTTAAAAATGGCGGTAGCATTGGTGGCTTCATCGTTGGACTAGACGAGGAAGAAGTACAGCTGACTACTTATGAGGAAAAAAGCAAAACTTTTGATGATGTAATTCGCAGCACAGTCGATATTGATGATATCGTTGAAGTCGTCATCAATGACGTGGGGCTTAAGCTGCTGGAAAAATACATCGACTTTTTAAACGATGGCGGCGATGTCAATAATGACCTTGATCTGGCTCAAATCTATTTCAGCTATGATAGTCCCATCCGTTTTCAACATGACTTCGTTCGCGGCTGGCTTGTCAATGAAAGCCCGCACTATTTTTTGATCGATCGACTGGATGATGCCGGTCAAGTTGCAGCCGTATCCCTGCTTAATAAAGACCTGATTGCCAACATTACAACTCAATCCAGCTATTTGAATTATCTAAATTACGCGACAATGTATAATCAGCAGCATAATATTTTTGACAGCTATCATCTCAGCAATTTCGCCAGCAAATTTGACCAGGTGCCTACTTTTGCGGAAATTGCCCAGACTGCCAAAAGCGATCACTTATTGACAGTTGACAGCTTTGAATACGATGGCATCAATATCGGCAAGGTCGCTAACGCCAGCCAGGAAGAAATGACCTTGCAGCTGCTGGACGGAACGCATTTTTCCGGCACCGAAACCATCGGATATGAAAATCTATGCATGATCGATTTGATCAGCTACGACAGCATTCATTTGCAACACTATCTGCAAACAATTAATCAGCTATAACGTGGTAAAATTGATTTAACACTATTTAACAAAGGAGAATTCTATGAAAACTGGTACTAAAATCATCACTTTAGACAACGGCTATCACCTTTGGACCAACACTCAAGGTCACGGCGATATCCACTTGTTGGCACTTCACGGCGGCCCTGGCGGCAACCACGAATATTGGGAAGACACTGCTGAGCAATTGAAAAAGCAAGGCTTGGACGTTCAAGTTACAATGTACGATCAATTGGGTTCCCTTTACTCAGATCAACCTGATTACTCTGATCCTGAAATTGCTAAAAAATATTTGACTTACGAATACTTCTTGGATGAAGTTGATGAAGTTCGTGAAAAATTGGGCTTGGACAACTTCTATCTTATTGGTCAAAGCTGGGGCGGTCTTTTAGTCCAAGAATACGCCGTTAAATATGGTCAACACTTAAAAGGCGCCATTATTTCTTCAATGGTTGATGAAATTGACGAATACGTTGCTTCAGTTAACCGTCGCCGGCAAGAAGTTCTTCCACAAACCGAAATCGACTTCATGCACAAATGCGAAAAGAATAATGACTACGACAACCAACGCTACCAAGACGACGTTCAAATTTTGAACATCAACTTCGTTGACCGCAAGCAGCCTTCTAAGCTTTACCACTTGAAGGATATCGGTGGCACCGCTGTTTACAACGCCTTCCAGGGCGACAATGAATTCGTCATCACTGGTAAATTGAAGGATTGGCACTTCCGTGATCAACTTCATAAGATCAAGGTACCTACTTTGCTTACTTTTGGTGAAATTGAAACAATGCCAATTGCTACTGCTAAAATTATGCAAAAGAAGATTCCTAATTCACGTTTGGTAACTACCCCTAACGGTGGTCACCACCACATGGTCGATAATCCAGACGTTTACTACAAGCATTTGGCTGACTTCATTCGTGACGTTGAAAACGGCACTTTTAAGAATCAAGAATAATTAAAACAATTGAAGTGGCTGGAAACTTTTTCCAACCACTTTTTTATGGAATAAAAAGAGACTGAAAATAAGAAAAAATCTGTATGGCTGATGAAAAAGTAAAAATTCTCCTAGTTGAAGATGAGGAAAGTGTTGCTAGTTTTGTCAAAACCGAATTGGAATTTGAAGGCTATTAAGTTGTCTGGGCTCAAGATGGCAAAGAAGCACTCGAGCAATTTGAACAAGAAAAGCCAACTCTGATTCTGCTTGACTGGATGCTGCCGATTTATGATGGGATCACGGTTTTAAGAAGAATTCGCAAACAAAGAGATGTGCCAATCATTATGCTAACGGCAAAGGATTCTACATCCGATATCAGTTCGGCACTTGATCAAGATCTTGACGACCACATTACCAAGCCTTTTGACATCGAAGTTTTATTTGCTAGAATCCGCTAAACTCTATCTAATTTTAGTTTTTAAATAGCATTTTCTCGATAAGATATATATATCAAATAAAACAAAACAAGAGATTTTAGAAGGTGGCCTAATGGTCACCTTTTCGTTAATCCAATTTTTTAGCTAAAATGAAATTCGTTTGACCTGTTCTGTTTGCGCATCCCCTACGTTTACTTTTAAGTAGCCCGCCGCTTCGCCAGCCACCATTAAGAAAAAGAAGCGACTGTTCGGATTGTTGATCTCCGCCAGTAATTTATCGGTTTCGTAATCTTCTTGCAAAAACTTAGCCATGTCATCAGGCGCAGTGTACTCATCAAAAGTAGTTTTAAAGGTCTCACGCGACGGCATGAATATATCGACCAAGAAATCGATGCTCTTAATTTGAAAAAAACTATTTCACGTTCTGCTGCCAGTCAAACCGCAGTTAAGCGCATTGGAACGGGAAAAGCCATCAGCTGGTCTATTGCCCAAACTTCCAAATACGATTTTCCTGTCTGGACCGTGATGGTTTCGACAGGGACAGAAATTCACGAAGTAAAAGTTGATGCCGAAAAGAACGAAGTTATTGACTAAAAAAGCGCTACTCGATTGAGTAACGTTTTTTCTTTTAAAATTAAATCAATTAGTTAAACTTGGCGTTGTTATCGGCACGGCCCTTGTAATCCCCTTCTTCGGTTCCGATGACCAATTTTTCACCTTCATTGATGAAGTCAGGAACAGTAACGACCAAGCCGGTTTCCATTGTTGCTGGCTTGCCACCGCCGGTAACAGTTGCGCCCTTGATGCCTGGTTGCGTTTCTTTGACAGTTAAAACAACCGTTGATGGCAATTCGATCCCGATTAATTTGCCTTCATCAGTGAATTCCAAAGAAACTTCGATGTTAGGAATCAAATATTGCACGTCATCACCCAATTGATCCTTGGAAATTTCGTATTGATTATAGGTTTCGGTGTCCATAAAAGTGTAGACGCCATCTTCGCCGTACAAATATTGTGCGTTTTTCTTGGTTAATTCAACCAAATCGATCTTTTCAGTAGGACGCATTGTCTTGTGTACAACTGCACCACTCTTTACATCGCGCAAATCCATTTGCATAACGGTGTTGCCCTTGCCCGGCTTGTGGTGGTTTGCCTTCAAAACTCTAATCAACTTGCCCTCTTGCTTGAAGACCATACCCTTTTTTAAACTAATTGCTTGCATCTCTTATTTCCTCCTGTGTAAAACTTTCTTCTATTGCTTACTCAACTAACACGCTGGAGGTAATGCAAATTTTTTAATTAATAAAATATAGATCGTATTCATACCTTCTAGTATACCAAATTAGAAGCGGCGCAGTAATATTTGATCGATCACATGACCCGTCGTTTTGTGCAGAATCAAGCTTGCTCTGGTCTTAGTTGGAGCAATGTACTCGCGCAAGTTAACCAGGTTGACCATCTGCCAGGTTTCTTCAGCCAGCTGCAATGCCGCTGTTCTCGGACCGTTAGCCAATTCATAGTAAAAATTATCCGGCTTGTTTTTATTCATTTCCATAATCTTGGTAAAACGCTGCATATACCAGCTTTCGATCAAATCCTCTTTCGCATCGATATAAATTGAAAAATCGAAAAAGTCGCTGGTCACCATTTGCCCGCTTTCCGGCAGCTGCAAAGTATTGATCCCTTCCATGATCAAAATATCGGGACGCTTGACATGACCGTATTTACCCGGCACAATATCACTTAATTCCTGAGAATAAAGTGGATAAACAATATCTTCCTTGCCTGCCAAAACATCGGACAGGAAATCACTCAGCAGCTGCATATTGTAGCTTTCGGGAAAGCCTTTGCGGGGCATAAGATTGCGCTGGGCTAGTTCGGCATTATTGTACAAAAAACCGTCCGTGGTCATTAAGTGAATTTTCAAGTCCGGATAGGTCCGGCTCAGCAGCAATTGCAATAGCCGGGCTGTTGTCGACTTGCCGACGGCCACTGATCCGGAAATGCCAATGATGAACGGTGCTGTTTTCGTAGTTTTATGCAAAAAACGCATCGAATCTGCCTGGGCGTGACGCTTATTTTCAAACATCAGATGCAAATAGCCTACCAATGTCGTGTAAATCTCATGCACGTCGGTCAGGTCAATTACATCCCCCAATGACTTGACCTTGGCTAGTTCTTCTTTACTAACCTGAACTCGATTGGCCGGAGCCAAAGCTGCCCACTCATTTCGATTAAAAGAAAGATAGTTTTTCATCTGCAACTCTCCTCAAATGATACCATTATATTATAAGGGAAGGATGTAAAAATATGAAAAAGATTGTACTTTTTGGCGATTCACTTTTCAACGGTTTTCGCCACCATCGCGATACCGACTTGATCACTACTGCTTTACAAGAAAAATTAGGCAAAAATGCACAGGTGGAAAACTTTTCCAAAAGTGGTGCAACAACGGTCGAAGGCCTAGACTTTTTAACGCAAATTCCACAGGACACTGACCTGGTTTTAATCGAATACGGCACCAACGATTCTTCCATTGTCGGCATTTCTTCGCAAAATTATGAAAAAAATCTGGAGCAAATGATCAGATTTTGCGCTCCTAGCAAGGTTATTCTAGTTGGACCCTGGCAAGATAAAAATGGCAATGAATATACTATTCCTGACCATTTAGCACAAAATCGCAAGATTGTGGACAAGCTTGTGCATAAGTATCATTTGCCACAAATTGATTTGTTGACAATGCGCACAGGGGAAAAGAATGTGGATAAATTATATCAAGCCGATAATTTGCACCTAACTGATTACGGCAATCAAAAACTGGTCAAGCTGCTTTATCATGTAATCAAAAAAGAACTGGAAATCTAATCCAGTTCTTTTTTCATCATGATATGTTTTACGCCACCTTCATCAAAAGACGCACCAAATTCTTGGTAGCCTAATGACTGATAAAATGCTTCTGCACTTATTTGCGCGTGGCAAACTACTGCTTTTGCACCTTTTTCTCGCAAAAAATTATGCACAGCCTGCATCATCTTCGTTCCCAAGTGCTGTCCGCGCGTCTCTTTATCCACAGCTACCCGGCCGAACATCCAGCCAAGATTTTCATCTTTAAAAACGCGGCAGGTAGCTAAGGCGTTATTCCGCGCATCATTTAACAAAAAGACTTGGGTCGCCGTCAGATCAGTATCATCAAGTTCAGGCAAGGTGATTTTTTGCTCGGTTACGAATGTATTAGTGCGCAGTTTTTCCACGCAATACATTTCTCTGCCTGACATCTCATCAACTTTTTTAAAAAGAAACTTTTCTGCCATCTTATTTTCCTAAATAATTGCTCTTTCTGCCAAACCATTTTTCATTTAACTGTTCAAGTTTGCCATTTTTCTGCAATTTTTTCAATCCGGCATTAATCTTCTGGCGCAAAGTTTTATCTCCTTTACGCATACCAACGGCAAATAAGTCGGCCGGCACCTTAGGATTTTCGATAATGCGATATTCATTCTTATTGGCCATGTGAGCAACATAGTAGTTAGCATAAACTTCATCAAGCAATATGCCTTGAATGTGGCGTCCCCCGCATAATCCAAACGTAAAATTCCACCAGCCACTTTAGCGGCTTGATCTTGCTCATTTATCCTAAAGCTACCAAAATACCGAGGAGCAATGAAATCAATAATGTCCAAAAGAAAATTCTCAATGTCAGCCATGTTCCTGCTATCAAAGCTGGCATGATTTGTCTTACGTAATTCATGTAGTTCACCTGCTTAGTAATAAAAAAGTCCTCTTGAGCAAATGCCCAAGAGGACGAATCAACGTGTTTCCACCTCAACTTCGCAACAACTTCACAATTGTTACCTTAGCAGGTTTATTATCAACTTAATTTTTGCTAATAAAAAAAGCCCACCTAAATCTGATTGATCTAAGAGGGCGAATTTTAAGTCCGCGGTTCCACCTCATGTTCGCAGCTAACTCACACTAGCTACCTCACTAAGTTTGATAATAAACCTTTAGCTGTAACGGGCTAACCCGGACTTCTCTACTAGTTTCAATTTCAAGGAATCGACTCACAGATGTGAATTCATCTAAGCGGCTATCTCCTTTTCACCAACGGAGACTCTCTAATAACCGCTCTTAGATTACTGTTTCTGTTCTTTGTCTTTAAACTTTGATTAAATATTAAACGATTCTTAATCTTTTTGTCAATAATTTTACTTGGCAAGATAAGTATCAGCTTTCACATCCAAGAGTGGACTCTTTTCACCTGTATAAATGAGATCCAGCTTGTACATTGCCCGTGACGTAATCGTATAAACCAATTGGGTTTCATCGAGTTCATGGTATGCCTTTTTGGAAGCATCCCACATCACAACAGCATCAAATTCCAATCCTTTAGCCAAATATGATGGCAGAATCAAGTCGCCGGAAACCAGCCGCTGGTTGGCCGTCGCAATCAAGGTTGTCTTTTTGCCTTCTGCTTGCAACTGTTTATGAAGGTGCTCAGCGCTGGCCAGATCCTTGGTAATGATTGCAGTAGTGAACTTTTGCTGATCATTTTCTCGCAAAAGCTTTGTTAAAACAGCAACAGCTTCTTTCTCTGTCTTGCGACCGTAAATCGCTGGAACAGGGCCTTGTCGGTTGAAGGCTTCGATCTTTTCACCCTGACGCAAGATCTGCTTGGTAAAGTCGGTAATCTGTTTGGTTGACCGATATGATTTGGTCAGTTGCACGACATCGGTTTTCTTCGGATCAAACAATCCTGAGATTTGTTTGAGCAAGCTTCTGCTTTCGTCTTTAGTGAAAATAGCCTGATTCAAATCACCCAACATCGTAAATTTGGCTCGTGGGAAATTGTACTTTAGATAAGCCAACTGGAATGGCGTATAATCCTGAATTTCATCAATAAAGGCATAGCGCATTTCATAATCAGTCCGCCGACCAGTGATCAAGTCGTACAAATAAAGGTAAGCTGAAACATCATTCATGTGAATGGCGTGCTTTCTAAAACCATCCTTCACTTCTTCAACGTGTTCAGTCCAATCATCAACGCTGATGTTCCACTTGGAAAGATCAACCATCTTAGGAACGGCCCACAAAAAGCTTAAATACTGAGCCCGCATATTGATGAAGTTGTTGTGGCGAATCCGCTGGAAGACAGGCTGCAAAGCCTTAACCACGATCTTGCGTCCCAAAAACTTCTCTTCTTCAGCTTCAGAACTGAATTCCTGATCAGGACGATCATACAAATTATTCAGCTCTTCTTTGCTTAAGCTTTCAATCGTCTTGCTTACCCAATCTTTGCGCACTTCCGGAGCGATCTTGCGGTTCAGCATCTTGATTAATTCTTCGCGCGTTGCATCGATTCGGTTGGCCAAATTGTAGTTTTGATTGAAGGAGTAGTAGATTTCCTTGATTTTTTCTTTAGCAAAATATGGCTTCTTTGGATCGCGAAAGTTGATGTTCTTAAAAATAACTCCGCGCTCATTCAGCTTCTTAGCATAACGCGTCAGCAAATTAAAGAAGTGGACTGAATCTTTAAAGTTGCCGATGGCTGTGTTTGCACTTTGATCCTCAAACTGATCAAACAGATTTTCAACCTGCATCCCCGGCAAACGCCGCGCAACAAACTGCCAGTAAGTCATTTGCACCATGTTTTGCTCGCCCATTTCTGGTAAAACATTCTTGATGTAGTCGTTGAACAGTTGGTTCGGACTAAACATGATAACATCTCTGGAAGTCAAATTGCCCCGGTAACGGTAGAGCAAATATGCGATTCTCTGCAAAATTGCACTGGTCTTGCCAGAACCGGCAGCCCCTTGCACAAAGAGCAGATCAGCGCTGGTATTACGAATAATCTTATTCTGCTCGCGTTGAATCGTCGTTACGATTGACTTCATTTGCGTGCTGGACTTTTCTGACAAAACAGACAGCAGCATTTGGTCACCAATTGATTCATTGGTATCAAACATATTGACGATCTTGCCATCTTTAATTTGGAATTGCCGCTTCTTGGTCATGTCAACGGTAATTTCACCTTCTGGTGAGTTGTAGGAAACCTGCCCTAATTTTCCATCATAGTAAATTGAAGAAATTGGTGCCCGCCAGTCGTAAACCAAAAAATGATAATTATCATCAGTAAAAGAACCCAAACCAATATAAATGGTTTCTGTTTCATCAGAATCTTTTTCCTTAAAATCTACCCGCGCAAAATATGGGCTCTTCTCTAACCGTTGCACTGTCGCTAACTGCTTAGCTGAATGCTGCCAATCATGTTCACGTTCAGCGAGCAGTTGCTGCTGCTGGTGAATTGACAGAGCCGTTTCCATTGAAGTCGAGTAGCCATCGTAATCCAATTTAACATCATCGAAGAAGTTCGAATTAAGATCTCTGGCTTCGCCCTCAACAGTTTTAATTGACTTGCGTAGCTCTTTTTCTTTAGCCTTGATCAATCCTAAGACATGATCAAGATGCTGTTGTTCGACTTGTTTTTCATTGCTTGCTTCAGTCACATTTATCCCCTATCTCTTAAAAAACTGTATTCTATTTTATCATGAATGACGCACAGGTTATACTTTATCGATCTCGCAATAAAAACATAAACAAATTTCACCAAAATTAAATAAACTGAGTATATAATACTTAAGCAAACGGAGTTGATGAAAAATGCGTGGATTTTTTCGATTTTTACGTAATTTAGTTTTTCTCGGAATCCTGGCATTCGGTGTTTGGACTTATCAAAACAACAGTCAAATCCGAACAGCAACCAATGATTCGCTGTTTACCTTAAAGCAACGCGTAACTCAGCTGATTGCTACTGGCAATTTTGCCCCACCTACGCTAAGTGATTCTGGCAATAATACTCAGACCTCTTCGACGACTAAAACCAGTACGTCCAAAAGCAAGAGCAGCAATCCCATCTGGCCTAAGAATACCGCAACGGTTTATATCGATATTCCTAATGATGACCAATTGCGCAGTGCTACTCTTGATGCAATGAGCGCTTGGAACAGAACTGGTGCCTTTTTATTTAAGCAGACTTCGAATAAAGCTAAGGCCAATATCGTGGTCAGCACCGTTAGCAACAGTGATACCGAGGCTGCAGGTCAAACGTCAATCAGCTATAATCCACTGACTAATCATTTGATCAAAGCCAAAGTTGAACTGAATCGCTACTACTTGCAAAATGCATGGTATGGCTACAGCAATAACCGAATCGTTAACACCGCCGAACATGAATTAGGTCATGCCATCGGACTGGAACATAGCAAAACCGTTTCCGTCATGTATCCAGCAGGATCCTACTATACCATCCAGCCACGTGATATTGTGGCAGTTAAAAAATTATATAGCGCAAGATAAAGACAGTTAAACAATCATCCTTTTTCGTTTAAAATAAAGGTGATTGTTTTTTAGTTAGGGAGAAAAAAGGATGAAAAGAATTTATATTGTGCGTCACGGTCAAACTTATATCAACCGTTACAACAAGATGCAGGGTTGGTGCGATACCCCGCTAACCAAGGCTGGCATTGCCGGAGCTGATGAAGCTGGAGAAGCATTAAAGGATGTACCTTTTGATATTGCCTTGTCCAGTGATTTAAAGCGGGCCAGCGACACCTGCGATATTATTATCAAGCACAACGTCAATCGCGATGAATTGCAGCACATTGCCAGTCCATTTTTCCGTGAGCAATTTTATGGCTTCTTCGAAGGGATGGATTCTGAAATGGCTTGGCGCATGATCGGCGGTGCTCATGGCTATGCCACTAGACAGGAAATGTTCCAGCACGAAAGAATTGACACGATCAAAGATTGGATCAAGGAAGCAGATCCTTACCACGATGCTGAAAATTCTGAGGAATATTGGAAGCGACTTGATAAAGGTTTTAAATTGATCAGAGAATTGGATGGAGCTGAGAATATTCTGCTGGTAACTCATGGCTTTACCATTCGGAGCTTGTGGTACCGTTATGGTGATGACATTCCATTGGTTCCAGGTCCAAAGAATGCTTCAATTACGACAATGACGATGAGCGACAAGGGTGAAATTAAAATTCCATCTTGGAATAAAATGCATTTATAATGCATTTATAAATAGAAAAACTTCTCCAAATGGAGAAGTTTTTCTATTTGTTCTTCAAAACGATTCCTTCATAGAGCTTAACCGTAATCAAGTAATAAATTACATAAAGCACTAAAAAAATTGTAAACGGAATCCAGATCTTGTCATACGGATTCTGCAGCCCTAATTGTGAAATCAATAATTCTGAAACTACTTGCGTTAACCCAATCCCAACAATGATTCCTAAAACAGCAGCCAAGAGACCAACTACAATCGTTTCAGTAAAAATCAGTCTGCTGATTTTGCTATTACGCGCACCTAACATCATGTAAGTTCCATAGTCTTTTTTTCCGCATGCTGAGTAAAAAACTATTGGCATAAACGATATGGTTAGAAAATAAGGTATAAATCTAGTCACATTATTTATTTTGGATAAATAATGTGACATTTTTCTTTTTATTTCTTTATTCTTAGACCACATATGATATAATAATAGGCAAGGAGGCAAGATAATGAAAGCCGATAAAGTGATGGAAATACTTCAAATCAGTCGGTCTACTTTAAGAAGATACCAAAGAAAAGGCATCATTAAGGCTACCAGAAAAGCTACTAATCAGTTTGATTACGATGAGGAGTCTGTTTGGCTTTTTAAAAACAAACATGAGCCAAGACAAACCGTCTTGTACGGTCGGGTCTCTACTTATAAGCAAAAAAACGACCTAGCCAATCAAATGCAGGAGTTAAAGGATTATGCATTAAGCAAAGGCTATCATGTCGATAATGCCTATTCTGATATTGCCAGCGGTATTTCTTTTAAAAACCGCAAGCAATTTTTTAAAATGCTGGATTTGGTCTTAGAGGGTAAAGTAGAGCGAGTAATTATTACTCATCAGGATCGCTTAAGCAGAGCCGGTTTTGAGTTGTTTGAACACTTATTCAAAAACTATTCGACCAAAATCGAAACCATTTATGATGAAATGAATCCTAAAACCGATGAGCAAGAGCTGTTTGAAGAAATCATCAGCCTGCTCCAATGCTTTTCAATGCGAGAATACTCGCATCGCAGAGCGGAAAGAAAGCTGATTGAAGAAACACTGAAAAGAAAGGAGGGCAAGTAATGGCTAAGCAAAAGAGATGCAGAAAGAAGAAACAGCCCCCTCGCAATAAAGACCAATACGCTCAGCTTGCCAGCGAATATATTATCCCTGCTACGCCTGTTTTGGATGATATATCTGCGCAGGCTCATAATTTATACAGCCGCGCGCTTTACGATGTACGG
>NZ_DICZ01000024.1:0-54346 GCF_002417895.1 Lactobacillus sp. UBA5813 | reverse complement strand
ACAGGAAAAATTATAGAGCCATAAAAAGGCGCCCTTGATGGGCGTTTTTTTTGTCGAGTTTTATTCTTGCAAATACTTTTTGAGAACCTTGAAGACACCGTAATCAGTATTGCTAGGTGCCTCGAATTTGGCTGCTTTTTTTGCCTCGTCGGTTCCGTTGGCCATGCAGTAGCTCATATCAGTCATTTCAAGCATTTCAATATCATTGCCACTGTCGCCAAAAACGATAATTTCATTTGGCTTTACTTGCAAGTATTTAAGCATTTCTTTTAGGCCAATGCCTTTATTGACGCCAGCAGGAACCAGGTCAATATTTTCAAAACCGCTAGTCTTAAACTCAGTTTTTTCATCGCAAATCTGATTGTATTCGCGTGCAATATCTTTGCCAATGTAATAAGGATATGAAATAGTTACTTTTGTGTAGGTATCATCAGGCAAATTAGCAAAATCGTCAATTTCAACGGTATTTGGGTAGAAGAAGAACATCATCTTTTTCTTATCTTCAGGGATGCTCTTCAAGCAATAAGTGTGCTTGACGCCGCTGATCAAGGTTACTGGCAAAGCTTTAGGAAAATCGTCTTGAATGATCTTGGTCATTTTTAAGACAGCTTCTTTTGAATAAGCAGTAGCTTGAATTACTTTTTGATCTCTAACAAGAACAGCTCCGTTATCGGCAACGAAGTCTACATGATCATTAAATCCTTTAAAATCATCGGCTAATCTGGCAGCGGGGCGACCACTTGCGGCAATGAAGTGAATGCCATTAGCCTGCAATTGCGCTAAGATTTCTTTAAATTCTGTCCGATTAAATTGATTGTTTTTATCAACAAATGTACCGTCCATATCAACAACGACGGCCTTAAATGGTATTTTGGTCATAATAATCTCTTTCTAAGAATAAATCTAGCTACTATTTTAAAGCTCTTTCATAATTTAATGAAACTATTATCCAAAATTTTTAACAGAAATTTATTCTTGAAAATAGAGTTTGAATATGGTATCCTTAAAAATGTTAATCGATTAATCTATGATCTGAGATATGATCATGGCAAAAGGAGTAATAATTATGAAACAAGGTATTCATCCAGATTATCAACAAGTTGTCTTCATGGACTCAGCAACTGGTGCTAAGTTCTTGGCAGGTTCAACTTTGACATCAAAGGAAACTGTAGATTACGAAGGTAACACTTACCCATTAATTCGTGTTGAAGTTTCTTCAGATTCTCACCCATTCTACACTGGCAAGCAAAAGTTTGCTCAAGCAGATGGTCGAATCGAAAAGTTCAACAAGAAGTATGGTTTGAAGAAGTAAAACCGATGAATCTGGTGGAAGCAGTCCCATTAGGGGCTGCTTCTTTTATTATTATGATCTGGAAGTTCAATTTGGCAGATGGGCCGAAAAAACGTATAATTATTGCTGTATAAATTTTATATTTTTATGGGAGTAAAGATCGATGAAGATGCAACTGGCTGAAATTGCCAAAGCTTTGAATACAACATGTGAAAGCGACGAGAAAACTATTATTACTTCAGTCGCCTTTGACTCCAGAAAAATCACAGATGGTGGTTTGTTCGTTCCACTTGAAGGCGAACGCGACGGCCATGATTTTGTTGCAGGTGCAATTAACAATGGTGCTTCTGCTACTTTATGGAAGAAAGGTCATCCTAACAAGCCAGATGATATTGCTGTTCTTGAAGTAGATGATCCTTTAGAAGCAATGCAGGATTTAGCACGCTATTATTTGCGCAAGGTTAATCCAACGGTTGTTGGCATTACTGGTTCAAATGGTAAGACTACTACCAAGGATATGGTAGCTGCCGTTTTATCCAAGAGATTCAATGTTCATAAGACCCAAGAAAACTTCAATAACGGTATTGGCGTACCAATGACTATTTTGGAAATGAAGCCAAATACTGAAATTTTAGTTTTGGAAATGGGGATGGACCGTCCTGGACAACTGCATCATTTGAGTGAGTTAACTCATCCGGATGTCTGTGTCATTACTATGATTGGTGAAGCTCACATTGAATTTTTCGGCACGCGTGACAAGATTGCTGATGCCAAAATGGAAATCACCGACTTTTTGCGTGAAGACGGCGAATTTATTTACAATGGCGATGAACCATTATTAGCCGAACGTGCTAAAAAGGTTAATCAAGCAAAGGCTACTTTTGGCTTTGAAGACAACGATACTGTATATGCTACTAGCTTTAGAAGCTACAAGCACCATGCTACTTTTACCATTAATGATTCAGAACAAAAATTCTCAATTCCAATGATTGGTAAGCATAATGTTTCTAATGCAATGGCAGCAATTAGCGTTGGTCATCACTTTGGTGAAAGCGACGAAGAAATTGCGGCTTCACTTGCTAACTTTACTCCAACTGCCAACCGGATGGAATGGGAAAAAGGCGATGTCGGTGAAGACATCATGAGTGATGTTTATAACTCTAATCCAACCGCTGTTCGTGCAGTTTTGACTAGTTTTGGCCAAATCGAAATGCCAAATGGTGGTCGCAGAATCGCTGTTTTAGGAGACATGCTTGAACTTGGCAAGAAATCTCCGGAATTGCATGCTGGTTTAGCCAATAGTCTTGATCCGCAAGTAATTAACGAAGTTTACTTGATCGGGGATGAAATGAAGCATCTATATGAAGCTTTGCAAACTAAATATAGCGAAGAAAGCTTGCATTACTACCAAGCTGATCATATGGATCATATGATTGATGATTTGAAGAATGATATTAAGCCGAATGATATCGTAGTCTTAAAAGGCTCACATGGAATGCACCTTGAAAAGGTTGTCGCTCGGCTTAGATAGGAGAAATTAATTAGTGAAATTTTTGGAATTAGGCTTAAATGAGGCTTTGCTCAAAGCAATTAAAAGATCAGGTTTTGAAGAAGCAACGCCGATTCAAGCAGAAACTATTCCTCTTGCTTTAGCAGGCAAGGATGTTATTGGACAGGCTCAAACAGGTACAGGTAAGACAGCTGCTTTTGGCTTACCAATTTTGCAAAATTTGGATAAGAATGAAAAAACTATCCAGGCTGTGATTATTGAGCCAACGCGTGAATTAGCCATCCAAACTCAAGAAGAATTATTCCGTCTTGGTCGTGATGAACATGCACGCGTTCAAGTAGTTTATGGTGGGGCTGATATTGGTCGCCAAATTAGATCATTAAAGCATCATGTGCCAGCTATTTTGGTTGGGACACCTGGTCGACTTCTTGACCACTTAAAACGCGGGACGATTGATTTAAGCAAGACCAAGACCATCGTTTTGGATGAAGCCGATGAAATGCTTGATATGGGTTTCATTCAAGATATTGAAAGTATTTTGAAATATGCAGGCGAGCGTAAGCAGACATTATTGTTCAGTGCCACAATGCCAAAGCCAATTTTGCAAATTGGCGAAAAGTTTATGCATGATCCTGAGGTCGTTAAGATCAAAGCCAAAGAATTGACTGCTGATTTAATCGATCAATACTTTGTTCGGGCAAAAGAATCAGAAAAATTCGACATTATGTGTCGTTTAATTGATGTTCAAGGTCCAGATCTCGCTTTGATCTTTGGTCGAACTAAACGCCGTGTTGATGAATTAACCCGTGGTTTGCAAGCTCGTGGCTATAATGCTGCAGGAATTCATGGCGATTTGTCACAAGCACGGAGAATGAGTGTTTTGAAACGGTTCCGTGCCGGCAAATTGGACATTTTGGTAGCAACCGATGTAGCTGCTCGTGGACTTGATATTTCAGGAGTTACGCACGTTTATAACTATGATATTCCTCAAGATCCAGACTCCTATGTTCACCGGATTGGACGTACTGGTCGTGCTGGTCAGAATGGAATTTCTGTTACTTTTGTCACTCCGAATGAAATTGGCTACATGCGGACCATTGAGCAATTAACTAAAAAGAAAATATCACCACTTCGTCCGCCAACAGATGATCAGGCTTTGCATGGTCAATTAAAGCAGGCTAAGTCTGAAATTGAAGACTTGATGAATGGTGACTTGAGCAAGTACGAAAATGATGCGAACGAATTGCTTGAAAATTATTCCGCATTAGACTTGGTTGCTGCCTTTTTGAAGAATCTTTCTAAGGACTCAACTGATGTTAAAGTTAAGATCACGTCTGAAAAGCCTTTGCCATATAAAGGTGATGGTCGCCACCGTAGCGGTCACCATGACCGTCGTAGCAATTATGGTCACCGGCGCAATAACAACAACTATCGTGGCCGTCGTCATACTGATGGTGATCACCGTAATCGCAGAAATTATGGACATGATTTTGTCATTAAGAATAAGAAAGATTAAGATTTAATACTAATTAATGGGTTGTGTCGTGCAGCCCATTTTTTTGTATTATAATATTTTCTTGTGTGAGGTGGAAAAGATGATTAAAGGTGTGGGTATTGACTCAGTTGAGGTGGAACGAGTTAAAAAAATAGTTGAACGCGGGGATAGTTTTGCAAAAAAAGTTTTAACCCCAAATGAGTTTGCTCAATATCAAAAAATGAAAGGCAAGCGTAAAGTCGAATACTTAGGCGGGCGCTTTTCATTGAAAGAATCTTTTTCAAAAGCAATGGGAACGGGCTTAGGCAAATACGTAGGTTTTCAGGATGTGGAAACGCTATGGGACGAATTGGGGCATCCAGTGATGACCTCAACTAAATATGCTGGCCGTATTTTTCCTAGCATCACGCATGATAATCATGAAATTCTTACTTTTGTAGTTTTGGAGGATCCGGAATGATAGCAGGTATCCATCGCCCAGCTGTAGTTCGTGTGAACTTGGGCGCAATAAAACAAAATATCGACAACGAAATGAAGCATTTGAGGCCTGGTCAAAAGTTGTTTGCCGTGGTAAAGGCTAATGGCTATGGTCATGGCGCCGTTCCAGTAGCAAAAGTAGCAGAAAAGGCTGGAGCAAGTGGCTTTTGCGTAGCGATTTTGGATGAAGGATTGGAATTGAGAAAGGCTGACATTGTCAAGCCAATCTTGGTTTTGGGGGTAGTTTCACCTGAGTATGCGCCAATTGCTGCAGTTAATGATATTTCTTTAACTGTTCCTAATTTGGAATGGCTTAAGCAAGCAGAGAAGTATTTGAAAAAGGAAAACTTGCAACTAAAAATCCATTTAGGTATAGATTCAGGAATGGGTCGGATTGGCTTTAGTGAAGATGATGAATTTATTGCCGCAAACAAATTCCTTGAAAAAAATGATTCTTTCTTTGTAGAAGGGATGTTTGCCCACTTTGCTTCCGCCGATAGCAGTGATGACAGCTACTTTAAGAAGCAAGTAGCCAAGTTTAAACATATGCAAGACCTTTTAACGGTTCATCCGAAATGGATCCATGTTGCAAACACTGCTGCAAGTATTTTTGACAAAGATATCCACAGTGATCTGGTTCGCTTTGGGATTGGCATTTACGGCTTAAATCCTTCATCTAATCCAGATAGCCCAGATTTGAAGGCAGATATTGCATTAAAGCCTGCCTTGTCATTTGTCAGTGAATTAACTCATGTTAAGACGATTCACAAAGGTGATGGTGTTGGCTACGGCTCAACTTTTGTGGCTGATCATGACACGATTATCGGAACAGTGCCAGTTGGCTATGCTGATGGCTGGATTCGAAAGTTTCAAGGCTTTAAGGTAAAAGTTGGTGATCAGTATTGTCCAATCGTTGGCCGGGTCTGCATGGATCAATTTATGGTTGAAATGCCAGAAAAAATGCCGGTTGGCACTAAAGTGGTTTTGATTTCTGATAATCCAAATGATCCTAATAATATTAAAGCTGCTGCCGATTATGTTGATACGATTCACTATGAGGTTGCTTGTTTGTTAAGCGATCGGTTGCCACGCGAATATTATGAAAAATAAAATTCAATAAATTACGCAAGAATAAAAAGGAGTTCAACTGAACTCCTTTTTATTTATGTCTTGTTAATTATTCATGTGGATTATCAATCCAAACGCCAGGGTTTTCATCACTCATGATGTTTATCCCTGCTTGCAAGTCTTCAATTTCGGAAACAACGAAGCCTTTCTTTTGCAGTTTTTCAACCACTGTCTTCATCGTTGTTTCAGAAACGCCAGCGGGCAAAGTGAACAAAGTACGACGAACAAAGTCCCCACCAAGTTCACCGGCAGCAGCATCCAAGGTCATAACGCTGGCCATGTTGCTGTATTTAGAAATGATCTTTGCCATTTTAACCAAGTTGCCGCGAGCGTTGTCAGACAAAACTGTCAAAACGTAAGAACCATGCTTAACGTTCCAAGCATCAGACAACATTCTAAGTAAACTTGAGTGAGTTAAAATGCCGTAAAACTTGTTGTCTTCATCGAGTACAGAAATGTAAGGCAAGTCTTTCAAATTGAAGAATACCTTGAAGAATGGTGAATTAACCTTGATTGTCTTAGTTGCGTTTTTAAGCAAGTAGGTAACAGGCAAATTCATATCTCCGCCTTGTGACTTGTGACGGTAAATGTGCATTTTATAAATATTACCGCGGAAAATTGTACCTGTTTCGTCTAAGATCGGTACACATCTGAAACCTGAGTCTTCGAGAGTTTTTAAAGCTTCTGAAAGAGTAGCTTTCTCACTGACTGTTGTCAGGTAATCTTTTTTAAGAACTAAAGATTTGATGAGCATAAGATTGCCTCCATACATGAAAATATTGTAGTCATTATAGCATAGATAGCGTTTAAATTAAAGATAAATTAAAGATACCTAAATGCTTTTCAAACTCTATTTTAGCAATATTTTGACAAAGAAAGGTATCTTCGTTTGAAGATACTTTTAATTTAGTATTAGGCTTGTTAATTATTGACGAACTTTAACGCCAGTTTCTTTGAAGGCTTTTTCCATAACCTTCTTCAATTGATCAGCAGATGCAGTCATCAATTCTTGTTCGTGATTGCTAAGTGGCATTTCAATAATTTGTTCAAGACCCTTGCGGCCGATAACAGCTGGAGTACCGATGTGAATGTCGTGTAAACCATATTGACCATCCATTGGCACTGAAAGTGGAAGAACTCTGTGTTCGTTGTTAAGAATAGCCTTAACGATGAATGCTGAAGCAGTACCAATACCGTAAAAGGTTGCACCCTTCTTGTTGATGATATCGTAAGCCATGTTCTTAACTTCTTGGTGAATGTCTTCAAGCTTGCTTTCGTCCATACCGTGAGCCTTTACCCAGTCAACAACCTTTACGCCACCAACATTGTTGTAGCTCCATGCAGGAAATTCTGTATCACCGTGTTCACCAAGCATGTATGCATTAACTGAACGTGGGTCAACTTTTTCCATTTCACCGATAACTTTTTGAAGACGACCAGTATCAAGTGAAGTACCTGAACCGATAACTCTATCCTTAGGGAAGCCTGACATCTTCCAAGTTGCGTGAGTTAAGATATCAACAGGGTTGGCAACAACTACGAAGATACCGTTAAAGCCTGATTCAACGACTGGTTCAACAACTGATGACAAAATCTTGAGGTTCTTGTTAACAAGGTCAAGACGGCTTTCACCTGGCTTTTGTGCAGCACCGGCGGTGATAACTACAATGTCTGCGTCCTTGCAGTCTGCGTAATCTGCTGAGTAAACGTGCTTTGGAGCAGTCCAAGGAGTAGCATCAGCTAAGTCAATTGCGTCACCTTCAGTGTGATCCTTAAGAATATCGATAATTCCAAGATCTTGAGCAATACCTTGTTGAACCATTGAAAATGCAAAGGTAGAACCAACGGCACCGTCGCCGACTAAAATAACTTTATGAAGTCTTTCGTCTCTTACCATAAATCTAAAACTTCCTTTCAAGACATTAGTAACTTATTAAACAAGCTTATTATAGCAAGAAATGTAGGAGCTTTCTACAGTCTTAGTGAAATTTTTAACAATTGCATATGCTAACGGCTGTTAGAAGTGCTGTGCTATAATTGTTAACCGAATTATTGTCAATTCGAGGAGTGTAGAAATGAAATTAATCGCAGGCTTGGGCAATCCCGGTAAAAAATATGATCGGACAAAGCATAATACAGGTTTTATGGCCTTGGATCATTATTTAGAGAAAAACAATTTTAGTCTTGATAAGGATAAGTTCGAAGGCTTATGGACAAAACAAAAGATAAATGGCGAAGATGTGATTTTGCTTGAACCACAAACTTACATGAATGATTCAGGGCGCTCAATTGCACAAGTGGCCAACTTTTTTAAGATCGATCCTGCAGATGTTCTGGTTATCCAAGACGATATGGATATGCCAATTGGCAAGATCAGAATTAGAACTAATGGTAAATCTGGCGGTCATAATGGAATTAAAAGCATTATCCGCGATTTAGGAACTGAAAAGTTTAATCGTTTGAAGATTGGCATTAGTCATCCACAAAAGATGACCGTTGTTTCTTGGGTGTTAACCCCGTTTAATGAAGAACAGCAAAAATTGATGGATGACGCTTTTGGAACAGGTACTGAAATTATCGATGACTTCATTAATGGTCACGATAGTCAATATTTGATGAATAAGTATAATTAAAAATGCGTTTAACAGATTTTGTCAAAAAAGATCAGAATTTAACCAATTTTATTGCAAAAACATCACAAGTAAAAAACTCACTAATCACTGGCGCTAATGCCGGTGCTTTTAGTCTACTCTTAAAACAGATTGTCACTGAAAAAAAGGTGTCATTGCTGGTAATTGAAGAAAATGAAAACAAGGCACAAAATATCTTCAATGAGCTCAGCGGCATTATGGATGATGGACAAGTACAGTATTTCCCAGTTGATAGCACTTTAGCCACCCAAACGGCTTTAGCCTCACCAGATGAACTTAGTAGCCGAATTCAGACGCTTAATTTTTTGTTGGGGCAGAAGTCCGGAGTTGTCATTACGACACCTCAAGGATTGCAGTACAAGTTGTCCGCAGTGAAGGACTTTGCCGCTTTTAAACGGGAATTCGTGCAAGATAAAGAATATGATTTAGGCGAAATGAACAAATGGCTGCTTGCTGCTGGCTATCATCGTGAAGCTTTAGTAGCACGGCCAGGTGAGTTTGCCATCCGTGGCGATATCTTGGATATTTATCCTTTAGACCAAGAAAATCCCGTTAGAATTGAATTCTTTGGCGATGAAGTTGATACGATTAAAGAATTTGATTTATCGACGCAGCGCAGTCAGCGAGAGATAAAGCGACTAGTTGTAGGACCAGCACAAGATCGCGTCTTTTCTGCAGATGCAATAAGTCAAGCGGCTGCAGAAATTAAGACGGCGATGTCTGAGTCAAAAGCGGATCAAAAGGCGGTAAAGGATCATTTCACTCAAGTATTGGATGAGCTGAATGATGGTGGCCTGCCTAGCAACTATGCCTTCCTGATTGATTTTTTGATAAAAAAGCCTAGCAGCCTTGTTGATTATTTAGCAAAAGACGGCTTGCTGTTTTTGGACGATTTACCTCTTATAAAACAAGCTGTTGAAACTGTTGATCAGCAAAATCAGGGCTTTATTGATGATGAATTAAAGATTGGTGCTCTTCTTCCTGGCCAAAAATTGCGGTCAGATTACACCAAAGTTATGACTCGCGACCGGCACCATCGAATTTACTTTTCACTTTTTCAAAGAAGCATGGGCAGGATTCGCTTTGGACAGATGCTGGACTGGACCACGCGTGAGCCAGAACAATTCTTTAGTCAAATGCCTCTCATTCGTACAGAATTGGAAAGCTACTACAAATCAGGACAGACTGTAGTTTTGCAAGCTGATAATGATAAGCGCGCAAAGCAAATGGCCCAAACAATGCTTGATTTTGATCTCGATATTCCGGTAGTTCATGAAGATGAGCTTAGTGAAAAAAAAGCGCAGATTATTGTTGATGGTTTTGCCAGCGGTTTTACTTTGCCAAGCGTCAACCTTGTTTATTTAACTGAGCGCGAATTATTTAACAAACGTCCGCAGCATAAACGCCGAATTAAAACATTAGAAAATGCTCAACGTCTGCGAAATTATACGGAATTAAAACCTGGCGACTATGTTGTTCACGTCAACCACGGGATCGGGCGTTTTGAGGGAATCAAGACGCTGGAGAATAATGGCGTAAAACGTGATTACATCACAATTACTTATCAGCACGGCGATCAATTATTTGTTCCAGCTGATCAGTTGCGTCTAGTACAAAAATATGTCGCTTCAGAAGGCAAAACTCCGCATATCAATAAATTAGGCGGCAGCGAATGGGCTAAGACCAAACGGAAGGTACAATCCAAAGTTGAAGATATTGCTGACGATTTGATCAACCTTTATGCTGCACGTGAATCTGAAAAAGGTTTTGCTTTTTCACCGGATGATGAGCTGCAGCGGAAGTTTGACGATGCCTTTCCGTATGTTGAAACACCAGACCAGTTGCGTTCGATTAAAGAAATAAAAGCAGATATGGAAAAGCCCAAGCCAATGGATCGCCTGCTAGTAGGAGATGTTGGTTTTGGTAAAACCGAAGTTGCACTTAGGGCAGCTTTTAAAGCAATTCAAGACAACAAGCAAGTGGCCTTTTTAGTGCCAACGACAATTTTGGCGCAGCAGCATTACGAAACAATTCAGGATCGATTTAAAGATTTTCCGGTTAATACTGCCATGCTCTCACGTTTTCAAACACCAGCAGAATCCAAGAAAATTATTGCCGGCTTAAAATATGGAAAGATTGATCTAGTTGTCGGTACTCACCGGATTTTGTCAAAAGACGTTCATTTTAAGGATCTTGGCCTATTAATTATCGATGAGGAGCAACGCTTTGGAGTTAAGCACAAAGAAAAACTAAAGCAGATGAAGGCTAACATTGATGTTTTGACTTTAACTGCTACGCCAATTCCACGTACTCTTCATATGTCAATGGTAGGCGTGCGAGATCTGTCAGTAATGGAAACGCCGCCGCAGAACCGGTATCCAATTCAGACCTATGTTATGGAACAGACGCCAAGCGTTATTAGGGATGCTTGTTTAAGAGAAATGCAGCGTGGTGGCCAGGTATTTTACCTGCACAACCGGATTGGCGATATTGATGAAGTAGTCGCTCGTCTTGAAAAATTGCTGCCAAACGCTAGAATTGCCAGTGCTCATGGGCGTATGAGTCAAAATCAACTGGAGGATATTCTCTACCGCTTTTTAAACCGTGAATTTGATGTTTTGGTTACAACGACAATTATCGAAACTGGGATTGATATGCCAAATGTCAATACAATGATTATTGAAGATGCAGACCATTACGGCTTAAGTCAGCTTTATCAATTGCGTGGTCGGATTGGACGCAGTGCACGTTTAGCTTATGCATACTTTTTATACAAGCAAAATAAGGTGCTAACCGAAGTAGGAGAAAAGCGGCTGGACGCAATTCGTGATTTTACTGAATTAGGCTCGGGTTTCAAAATTGCGATGCGCGACTTGTCGATTCGTGGTGCCGGAAACATGCTGGGGTCACAGCAGCACGGCTTTATTGACAGCGTCGGTTACGATCTTTATTCACAAATGCTTAGCGATGCGATTAAAGAACGCAAAGGCAAGAAGAAAGATAAAAAGTCTAATGCTGAAATTGACTTGGGCTTTGAAGCTTATATTCCGGCATCCTATATTGCTGATCAAGAAGAAAAAATTGAATTTTACAAGAAGATTAAATCTGTCAATAGTCAAGATGAACTTGATAAAATTGAAGATGAATTGATTGATCGTTTCGGCGATTATCCTGCTGCAGTTGAAAATTTGCTGGCAATTGCTGGATTAAAGATCGATGCAGATCTTGCACAAGTCTTGAGCGTTATCAAAAATAAAAAAGACAAGATTAGAGTTGAATTTGATCTAGCAGCTTCACGTGAATTAGAAGGGCCAAATATTTTTAGAGCACTTGAGCACGTCAGCTTAAAGGCAAGAATTAATTTGACGCCAGAGAAGAAGCTGGTGGTTTTATTAGAATTGCCAGATAAAATGAACAATCGTCAGCTGTTTAATGAATTGACCACTTTTTTACAAGCAGCAAGCGATATTATTCAGAGATAATGAGGTAGAAAATGAGAATCGATAAATTTTTAAAAGTTTCACGCTTGGTAAAAAGAAGAACCGTTGCTAAAGAATTGGCAGATCAAGGCAGAATTAAGGTCAACGGTCGTGTCGTTAAATCAAGCTATGATGTCAAAGTTGGCGACATTATTGAAGTAGGCTACGGTACCCGCCAAGTAAAGGCTAAGGTGCTTGATATCAGAGAAACTACCAAGAAGGCAGAAGCCAGCGAATTATATGAGATCGTTGATTAAAGCGTGAAACACTGTTATGATACAAGTAGTATTTTTTATTTTGGTAGTAGGGGATCAAAAATGAACAGACCACGAATTTATAACTCAGAAAGCCCACAAGAACGAGAAGCAAGACTGAGAAAGAAACAAGCTAACAGAGAAAAAGAAATTCATCGCGTTCGTCGCAATCGGATTATTGCTGTCTTTGCAATTATCTTTGTGGCCTTAGGCATTCAAATCGGCATCAAAGTGTCGCAAACCGCAAGAATTAATCAGCAAGTTGAAGTCGCAAAGAAGAATTTGAATACGGTAAAGACAAAAGACGAAAAGTTGACGCAAGAACGCAATAATTTGAAAGATACCGACTACGTAGCTAAATTTATCCGGAATAAGTTTTTGTATAGTAAGACTAACGAAAAAGTTTATTCTATTCCTAATGGAGACAACAATTAATGAAATATGAAGTTGGTCAACGTGTAACAGGCGTCATCAACAACATCACTGATTTGGGTATCTTTTTAACTTTGCCGGGACATAAATCTGGATTAATCCATCATAAAGATTTTGATGGCAATTGGCTTAGAGAAAGAAATCAGCATCGTGTTGGTGATGAATTGCGCGTCGTGGTCGTTCATAATTATAAAGGACGGTTAGGTTTATCTCTAGCCCGCGTTAATGATCCTGATTTAATTGATCATCATAATCGATTTTCTAAGGTCAAGGAACAGGATTTTAGTAAAATATTGAATCAAACAGCAGCAGATGCCAAAGCTGAAATTAAGCAGCTAAAGCAGGTATTAGCCGAGGATTAATTGATGACCCGGAAGGGTCATTTTTTCTAGGTAAAAATGAAGATTGAACTTTTTTTCAAACAGCATCAAATTAAGCTAAATAATAAAAAATTGGTAATTGCGGCCAGTGGCGGTCCGGATTCGATGGCCTTGCTCGATATGCTGAATGAACTGCGTAAAAGTCAGAATTTTTCGCTAATTGTGGCGCATTTTGATCATCAACTGCGTGTTGCCAGTCAGAAGGAGACCGAGCTTTTAACGGAATATTGCCATTCGCATAATTTGCCGTTGGCAAAGGGGGTTTGGCTTGAAAAAGAGCAGCCGCGAACTGGCATTGAAGCAGCCGCACGGCATTTTCGCTACGCTTTTTTAAGCCAGGTGGTTGCCCAATATCAAGCAGATTATTTATTAACGGCTCATCACGGGGATGATTTGCTGGAAAATATTCTATTAAAATTTATTCGTTCTGGAAATCCGCAAGAAATGAATAGCCTGCAAGCTGTTGGAAAAATGCATGGCACAGCGCTGCTGCGTCCACTTTTATCAACTTCTAAGGCGGAACTGCTTGAATATGATCAGCAGCATCATATCGCTTTTATTGAAGATGAAACCAATGCCGAAGACGATACAATGCGCAATCGCTTGCGGCACCATGTGGTCCCACTGCTAAAAAAGGAAAATTCCCATTTGCTGGAAAATGCCTTGCGTTATAGTGATGATGAAAAAGTACTGACGGCTTTAGCTGATGAAAAAGTGGCAGAGATTGGAAGACCAAAACGATTTTTGGATCAGGCTTATCGCATTAAAGGAGAAGCCTTACTCCAACTTGATCAAAGGCAGCGGGCTTATTTCTGGCAAAACTTTATTTGGCAGACTTGGCATAAACGCTGCAGCCACTATCTCACAGGTTATAATTTGCGTCTTTATCAAAAATATTATTATTTATGGCCGCAAAAGCTGCTTCTTAGGCAGGAGCCAAAAGTTGTTCGCGCCGAAGAGGAGTTTACATTTCGTGATCATGAATTTATTCTTAGTGTAGTTGAGCAGCCTTTGCCTTTAATTGGTGATTTTTGGTCAGATGAGCATGAATTTAAAATTGCTTCTTTGCCTGCAGGCAGCAAATTGCAATTGCAAAATGGGCAACATGCCAAGGCAAAGAAAATGTTTGCTCAAGCAGCGATTCCAAACGAACTGCGATCACTGTGTCTAGCTGTTTTTAATCAGAAAAACCAGGCAATTTTTGTAGAAAAATGCTATCGCGATCAAAGGTGGATTGAAAACGCTCAACATTATTATTTATATCGTTTAAAAAAAGAATAAGAACTTGTAAAAAATTAGTGCTATACGTAGATTTGTGTTAAACTTTTATTCGTATAACTTTTAGAAACTTTGCGGAGGTTTTTTATGAAGAATAACCGGAATCGGCTGTTGTCAAATGGCCTTTTCTATATAGTTGTGTTCCTTCTGCTCCTATGGGGAATCAACTGGGCACTCGGCGGTTCTAGCAGTTCTGGAAGCACTGAAAATATCAGTTATTCAGAATTCGTTAAGGATTTACGTCAAGGCAAAGTTAAAAACTTTAGCGTTCAGCCTGCTAATGGTGTCTATACTGTTTCAGGTACTTACAAGAAAGCGCAAAAATCAACAAGTCAATCAAGCAATAGCCTAGATTTCTTCAATAGCAAATCTGGCCAAAGCGTAACTCGCTTTTCAACCACAATGTTGCAAAATGATTCTAGCGTTTCCACTGTGCAGAGCTTGGCACAAAAGAATAATGCTCGGATGACGACACAAGGAGAATCACAAACTGGCAATTGGATTTCAACGATTGTCATGCTTGTGCCAACCATTTTGTTCATTGTTATGCTTTGGACGATGATGAATCAAGGTGGTGCTGGACGTGGCCAAGGCGGAATTATGAACTTCGGTCGTTCCCACGTTAAGCCAGAAGATCCGTCTAAGAACAAGGTACGTTTCTCTGACGTAGCCGGTGAAGAAGAAGAAAAACAAGAATTAGTTGAAGTTGTCGAATTTTTGAAGAATCCAGCAAAATACACTAAGTTAGGTGCCAAAATTCCATCTGGTGTTTTGCTTGAGGGTCCTCCTGGTACTGGTAAGACTTTACTTGCTCGTGCTGTAGCTGGTGAAGCTAACGTTCCATTCTATTCAATGTCAGGTTCAGACTTCGTTGAAATGTTTGTTGGTGTTGGTGCGAGTCGTGTACGTGATTTGTTTAACAATGCCAAGAAGAATGCACCAAGTATCATCTTCATTGATGAAATTGATGCGATTGGTCGTCGTCGTGGCAATGGCATGGGTGGCGGCAATGATGAACGTGAACAAACATTAAACCAATTATTGGTTGAAATGGATGGTTTTGAAGGCGATGAAGGTGTTATCGTTATCGCTGCTACTAACCGTTCAGATGTTTTGGACCCAGCTTTGCTTCGTTCAGGTCGTTTTGACCGTAAAGTTTTAGTTGGTCTTCCTGATGTTCGCGGACGTGAAGCTATTTTGAAAGTTCATGCCAAGAATAAGCCACTTGCTCCTGACGTTGACTTAAAAGAAGTTGCTCGTCAAACTCCAGGCTTTGTTGGTGCTGATTTAGCTAACGTCTTGAACGAAGCTGCCCTTGTTGCTGCACGTCGCAATGGGACTGAAATTACCGCTTCAGATATTGATGAAGCTGAAGACCGTGTCATTGCAGGTCCAGCCAAGAAGGGTCGCTTAATTTCTGAACAAGAAAGAAAACGAGTCGCTTACCACGAAGCTGGTCACTCAATCTGTGGTTTGGTCTTGAGCGATTCTCGTACTGTTCGTAAAGTTACGATCGTTCCTCGTGGCAGTGCCGGCGGTTACAACATCATGCTTCCAAAAGACGATCAATTTATTTTTACCAAGAAGCAATTATTTGAACAAATTGTTGGTTTGATGGGTGGTCGTGCAGGAGAAGAAGCTACGATTGGTGATAAATCAACTGGTGCTTCCAACGACTTCGAACAAGCTACCCAAATTGCTCATAGCATGGTTGTAAATTACGGTATGACTGATGAGTTAGGAATGGTTGAACTTGAAAAAGAAGGCGAAGCCAATCCTTACGGCATGAGGCCATATAGTGAAGCAACTTCTGCTAAGATTGATGAAGCAGTTAAGAAGATCTTAGATAAGGCTCATGCCAAGGCTCTTGAAATTGTTAAGGATAATCGTGAAAAGCATAAGTTAATTGCTGATGCATTGCTGAAGTACGAGACCTTGAACGAAAAGCAAATCATGTCTTTATACAAGACTGGCAAGATGCCTGAAAAGGATGAAGAAGAATATCCTAGTGAAACTTATGAAGAAGCAAAGGCTGCTGCAGAGAAGAAGGAAGTTTTAAAGGCTGAAAAGAAGGATCAAGATGAAGTTGAAGCTAAACAGGCTGCAAATGAATTAGATACCCCTTCAGAAAATGAACCGGAAAAACCAAAAGATGATCAAGTTCAACCAACTCAAACTACTGAGTCAACTGAATCTGATCAACCTTCTGATGATAAGGATGAATAATTGAATAAAAATAGGGCCTGTAACGGGCTCTATTTTTTTAGGAGAAAGCAATGAACGATTATTTAGTAAAATCAATTGATAAAACCAAAAATCTTCGCTTATTGACGATTACAGCCAAAGGCGTGGTAGGTGAAGCACAACAGCGTCATGATACCTGGTCTGCTTCTTCAGCCGTTTTGGGCAGAACCATCGTCGGCAATCTGCTTTTAGCAGGAGCTGAATTAACGGATAAAGAAGAATTAACAGTGCGTTTATTAGGAAATGGACCAGTGGGACCAACCATTGTAACTGCCAAATCTGACTTAACTGTTAAAGGCTATGTAAAGAATCCGCATATTGCTTTGCCGCCTAAGAAAGACGGACATATTGATGTTAAAAAGGCTGTCGGACAAGGTTGGCTGGAAGTAACTAAAGATCTTGGACTTAAAGAACCATACACTGGTCAAGTACCAATTGTTTCTGGTGAAATTGCGGAAGACTTCGCATATTATTTGACTAAATCAGAGCAAATTCCTTCTGCTGTTGGTCTTTCTGTTTTTGTTAATCCAAATAATACAATTGGTGAAGCTGGCGGCTTTATGCTGCAGGCCTTGCCAGGTGCAAGTGACGAACTGATTACAAGAACGATTAAACGAATTAAGTCGTTGCCAGCTTTGTCGACTTCATTTTTGGATGGAATGACGCCAGAAGATTTGGCTCGTAAGATTTTGGGCACGGACTGCAAGATTTTGGAAAAAGATGATGTGGCCTTTAGTTGCGATTGCTCTAAGGAAAAGTATGCCGGTATTATGGAAACGCTAAAAACTGATCAGTTAAAAGCAATGATTAATGAAGATCATGGTGCTGAATTGACTTGCAGTTTTTGCGGCAATAAATACCACTACAGTGAAGATGAATTAAAGGCAATTTTAGCTAAAAAAGACATCTGAAAAAGATTATTAAAATAAAAAATATTTTCTAAGTCCCTATGCTTTCGCATTTAGGGGCTTTTTTGTTACAATATTGGAGTATTTGAAAGGATGATTTGGTGGATAATAGCTGGAAAATACGCGATATTACTATCCCAAATCGAGTTGTAGTTGCCCCAATGGCTGGTGTTTCAAATTCGGCTTTTAGAATGGTGTGCAAAGAATTCGGTGCAGGATTAGTTGTTTGTGAAATGATCTCTGATCATGGAATTATTTATCGCAACAAAAAAACGTTGAGCATGATGCAAGTTGATCCACGTGAACACCCAATGAGTATTCAGATTTTCGGGGGAACGGAAGAAACTTTGCTTGAAGCGGCTCAATATGTTGATCAACATACTGCGGCTGACATAATTGACATTAATATGGGTTGTCCCGTGCCCAAGGTAACTAAAACCGATGCTGGTTCAAAATGGCTATTGGATGCAAACAAGATTTATCAGATGGTTCATGCCGTTGTGCAAAATGTTTCTAAGCCAGTTACGGTTAAAATGAGAATCGGCTGGGATCGCAAGCATATTTTTGCAGTTGAAAATGCGTTAGCAGCTCAAGAAGCTGGAGCATCAATGATTGCAATGCATGGCAGAACTCGTAAACAAATGTACCAGGGTCATGCAGACTGGGAAGTGTTGCATGATGTAGCTAACGCACTGGATATTCCTTTTGTAGCAAATGGAGATATTCGTACGCCTGAAGATGCTAAGAAGGCTCTGGATGAAATTGGTTCGACTGCAGTAATGGTTGGACGTGCAGCTTTGGGAAATCCATGGATTATCAAAGACATGGTTCATTATCTTGAAACTGGCGAAAAGCTAAAACCACAGACTGTGCGTGAACGAGTAGCAACTGCTAAACATCAGTTGGATGGTTTGGTAGAATTAAAGGGTGAAAAAATTGCCGTCCCTGAATTTCGGCAACAGGCAGCATACTATTTAAAGGGAATTCCCCGTTCAGCTCGTACTCGTGCTAAAATAAATGAAGTATGGACACGTCAAGAAGTATATGATTTGCTCGACAATTTCGTTGATGACTATGAAAAACGGCAGGCCGAACGCGAAGCTAGACGCGCTATAGTGAACAAATAAATGGAGGAAAGATACATTGGCAAAGAATGAAATGAACGACCAATTGATCGCTCGTCGTCAAAAGATGGAAGAACTGCGTGAAAATGGTATTGAGCCATATGGCATGAGAAAGTTTGATCGTCAAGATTTAGCAAAAACTTTGAACGAAAAGTACAGTAAGGAAGATAAAGACGAATTAAACGAAGATATGCCTAAGACCAAGATCGCGGGCAGAATGCTTGCAAAACGTGGTAAAGGTAAGGTAGGCTTTGCTGATCTTTATGACCGGACTGGCAAGATCCAAATTTACGTACGTAAAGACATCGTTGGTGAAGACAATTACAAGATTTTCAAGAAATCTGATATCGGTGATTTCTTAGGAATTGATGGTGAAGTCATGAAGACTGATACGGGTGAATTAACTATCCGTGCACTTCACGTTACTTTCTTATCAAAAGCTCTCCGTCCATTGCCAGATAAGTACCATGGCTTGAAAGATGTTGAGCAAATTTATCGTCAACGTTACCTTGACTTAATCACTAACCGTGAAAGCTACATGCGTTTTGTTCACCGTACTCAAATTATTCAAGCTATTCGTGACTACTTAAACAAGCAAGACTTCTTGGAAGTTGAAACTCCAGTTCTTCACAATATTCCAGGTGGTGCTGAAGCTCGTCCATTTATTACTCACCATAACGCTTTGGATATTGACCTTTACATGAGAATTGCTTTGGAACTTCCTTTGAAGCGTTTGATTGTCGGTGATATGGAACGTGTTTACGAAATCGGTCGTGTATTTAGAAACGAAGGTTTGGACACTCACCACAACCCAGAATTTACTGAACTTGAAAGTTATGCAGCATACTGGGACTTCCATGATGTCATGGATGAAGCAGAAGGCATTATTCGTGCAGCTGCTAAGGTTGTTTCTCCAGATGGCAAGATTACTCACCAAGGTCAAGACATTGATTTAGGCAAGCCATTCCGCCGCGTTCACATGGTTGACTTGATTAAGGAAAAGACCGGTGTTGACTTCTGGAAGCCAATGACTGACGAAGAAGCCAAGAAGATTGCTGAAGATCACGATATTCACTGTGAAAGCTACTGGAAGGTTGGTCACGTAATTAACGCCTTCTTTGAAAAGTACTGTGAAGAAACCATTGTTGATCCAACATTTGTCTACGGTCACCCAGTAGAAATTTCACCATTAGCTAAAAAGAACGCCGATGATCCTAGATTTACTGACCGTTTCGAAATTTACATTATGGGTGAAGAATACGGCAACGCCTTCTCAGAATTAAACGATCCTGATGATCAACGTGCTCGTTTTGAAGCTCAAATGGCTGAACGTGATGCTGGTAACGATGAAGCTGATATGATCGATGAAGATTACCTTCGTGCGATGGAATTCGGTATGCCTCCTACAGGTGGTTTGGGTATCGGTATTGACCGTTTGGTAATGCTTTTGACTGATGCTCCAGCTATCCGTGATGTATTGCTCTTCCCAACAATGCGTCCAGAATGTGTTGAAAGCGTAGAAGCTGAAGTTAAGGCTGATATGGAAAAGAAGAATAAAGAAAATAAGTAATCTTATAAATTAAAAAACTCTTATCTATGTTTTAAGCATGGATAAGAGTTTTTGTTTATGTATTTTTTAATTGAGAATCATTTTTTCATCAGAGTATTTTTTAGGATCATTTAAATCCCATTGCTGATATCTAACTTCTTGACACTTAAAGCCTAATTTTTTGTAAAGCTTTTTGGCCTTAGTATTTTCTGCAAATACATCAAGACTAACTGGTCGACTCATGTACCTCAAAGCTGTCGTTGCTAAAGCATACCCGATACCTTTATTTTGATGAATTGGATCTACATAAATGTAATCCAGTTCTTGGAGATGAACTGCAACGAAGCCCAATATGCTGTCAGCATCATAAGCTACATAAATTTTGCAGGAGAAAAAATCATCCTTATATGGAGCTGTCTCTAAAGGTATGAAGTATTTTTCCGCACCACCAATTGTTAGCTCTTCTTTACGACTAACGTCGTGAATGCGGCATACTTCAGCATAATCGTTTGGTTGATATTGTCTGATATTAAATTTTGGCATGTTTTTCTCGCTTCCTAATATTAAGATTTTGATTTAGAAAGCAATAGTACGTAATCTCATGTGAAATCTCCTTTAATTAAATTGAAGATATTGTAGCAATTTTTTTAATTCGGTACAATAACTAAAATTAACTTAGTTAAAAACGGATAAGTAATATTTTTTCAAAAAGTATTTGCAAAGAGAATAATCTTTGCTATAATACTTTTTGTATCGCGGAAGTAGTTCAGTGGTAGAACATCACCTTGCCATGGTGGGGGTCGCGGGTTCGAATCCCGTCTTCCGCTCTAAAGAATGAAAGCTCACGTCTGTGAGCTTTTTTTGTACCTAAATTTATGAAAAATGTTTTTTAAAAAAGTGCTTGCATTTATTAGATGCTTTGCTATAATAATAACTGTTCTGCGGAAGTAGTTCAGTGGTAGAACATCACCTTGCCATGGTGGGGGTCGCGGGTTCGAATCCCGTCTTCCGCTCCAAAGAATAGAAGCTCACCGCCAGGTGAGTTTTTTTTGTTACCGGGAAATGGCTCAGCTTGGTAGAGCGCTACGTTCGGGACGTAGAGGTCGCGCGTTCAAATCGCGTTTTCCCGACTGATATTAGAATAAGCATCTCAATAAGGGATGCTTATTTTTTTATTTAGCCTTCACTTATCTAAAATAAGTTAATTATTAGTTAATCCTTTTGGCTTTTGTTATAATGACATGAACCAAGGGAAAGGAATGGTCTTATTGTCAGCAGCTTCAAAAAAAGATTATCAATTGTTGGTCGAACAAGCCGCAGCCTTAGTTGAAGGCGAAGACGACTGGATTGCAAATACGGCAAATTTATCTGCTCTTTTATTTCATGGCTTAAAAAATGTCAATTTTGCAGGTATTTATCGTATTAAAAATAATGAACTGATACTAGGCCCATTTCAAGGTCAACCAGCCTGTGTCCATATTGCTTTTGGCAAGGGAGTTTGTGGTACAGCAGTTGCTAATGAAAAAACTGAAATTGTCACTGATGTGCATCAATTTGCAGGACACATTGCTTGTGACAGTCGTTCAAAGTCAGAAATTGTTGTTCCTATTTTTAAAGACAGACAAATCTGGGGCGTGTTTGACTTTGATGCGTTGGTTAAAGACAACTTTGATCAAACAGATCAAGAATATTTAGAAAAAATTGCGGCAGTGATTTTTAAGCATTAATGCGAAATATTTTACTTTACTGACGATCGCGACTAAAATATTGAACGTCAATTTTAAGGTGGTGTTTGTATGGAAAATTCTTATAGTAAAAGTGCAAATCAGGTCTTGGAAATTGCCCGAGAACAAGCTCAAAATTTCCATCACCGTTTAATTGGAACAGAACATGTATTGCTTGCATTAGTAATTGAGTCTGATGGGGATGCAGGCAAAATCCTGCGTTCATGGAATTTAACGCCAACAGCAATTAGAGAAGAAATTGAACGCTATACAGGTTACGGCTCAGCTGCCAACACTGATTACATGGAAATTTCACCACGTCTTAACTTAATACTTGATTACGCTAAACGTGCTGCCGATCAAGGCGGATATCATGAAATCCAAACGAATCATCTTTTGCTTGGCTTAGTAGCGAGTGAACAAGTTTTATCAGCAATGATTCTTAAAAATCTGAATGTTGACCTGGCTCATTTGCGCCAAGATGTGGAAGATAGTTTGAATCAAGGACAAAACTTTGGCGATTCTTCCGACTGGCTTAACAACGTTCCAACTGTTAACAATGTACAAACCAAAAAGTCAGCAACACCAACACTGGATAATGCCGCCATTAATCTTAATAAACGAGTAATTGAAGGCGCAATTGATCCTGTAATTGGACGTGATCGTGAAATTGCACGCGTTATTCAAATTTTGTCACGACGGACAAAGAACAATCCAATCTTAATTGGTGAACCTGGTGTTGGTAAAACAGCTGTGGCAGAAGCAATTGCAACAGCCATCGTTAATAAAAAAGTGCCAACGGATTTATTGAATAAACGAGTAATGTCTTTAAACATCGCTAATTTGGTCGCAGGTACCAAATACCGGGGCGAATTTGAAGATCGAATGAAAAATATGCTCAAGGAAATCGCCAAAGACGGAAAAGTAATTTTGTTTGTTGACGAAATCCATACAATTATCGGAGCCGGTGGTGCCGAAGGCGCAATTGACGCCTCAAATATCTTGAAGCCTGCTTTGGCTCGTGGCGATTTGCAAATGATTGGTGCGACGACTTTTGATGAGTATCAAAAATATATCGAAAAAGATCAGGCCTTGGCTCGCAGATTCCAACAAGTTCGGTTAAATGCACCAACTAAGGCAGATACTTTAAAAATTTTGGAAGGATTAAAGCCAAAATATGAAAAGTTCCACCATGTCAGAATTTCCGAGGACAGCTTGAAAGATGCGATTAGTTTGTCTACGCGCTATATTTCGGACCGCTATCTTCCTGATAAAGCAATTGATTTAATTGATGAAGCTGGAGCTGCGGTTAAGATTAGAAATAATGCCGGTTCTGATAATCGTTTGCTTCAACTTGATCAACAAATTAAAAAGATTATTAGTCAAAAAAATGACGCTGCAGCTAATCAAAATTTCGTTGAAGCGGCAAAATTGCAAGATAAACAAAATGCTTTGCAAGAAAACAAGCAGCAAATTATGAATAGTTTGAATGATAATCTTAGTCAATCAGCAACGGTAGAGCCAGAGGATATTGCGAAAGTTGTTTCCTCTTGGACTGACGTACCAGTTACGCAAATGAAGCATAACGAAACAAAGCGTTTAGCTAATTTGGAAGCTATTTTGCATGAACGTGTTATTGGTCAGGATAAGGCTGTGTCAGCTGTCGCTCGTGCAATTCGCCGCAGCAGAAGTGGAATTAAGGATGAACGTCGTCCAATCGGATCGTTCTTATTCTTAGGGCCAACTGGTGTTGGTAAGACTGAATTGGCTAAATCAGTTGCTGCTGCAATGTTTGGCTCCGAAGATAATATGATTCGAATTGACATGTCAGAATATATGGATCCGGTTGCCAGCAGCAAGCTGATTGGTTCCGCTCCAGGCTATGTAGGCTATGAAGAAGGCGGTCAGTTATCTGAGCAGGTTCGCCGTCACCCATATTCAGTAGTATTGCTTGATGAAGTTGAAAAGGCTCATCCAGATGTCTTTAATTTGCTTCTTCAAGTATTGGATGAAGGATTTTTAACAGATTCTAAAGGACGCAAAGTTGACTTCAGAAATACGATCATTATTATGACCTCTAACTTGGGCTCACGCAGTTTGTTTGATACTAAAGCTGTTGGCTTTACTGCTGATAACGCAAGTCAGGCACAACTTCGTGCTGATCGAGTTCGTCAGGCGCTCAAGCAGTTCTTCCGTCCAGAATTTTTGAACAGAATTGATGAAACAATTATTTTTGATGAACTTGATCAAAAGCAGCTTCGTCAAATTGTCAGCCTGTTGATGCATAAATTGATTGTGCGTCTGCAAGAGAAAGACGTTGAATTGAAAGTCTCTCGTGCGGCACTTGATAAGATTGCTAAAGATGGGTTTGATCCAGAAAATGGTGCTCGACCATTAAGAAGAGCTATTCAAAACGATATTGAAGATCAAATTGCTGAAATGTTGATCAATGGAGATTTAGCAGCAGGACAAACTTTAAAGATTGGCTGCAGTCGTGGTCAATTGAAATTTGATGTCAAAAATGCAAAAGAAAAAGTGAAGAATTAATTGATTTAGCAGGTTTTGCAGTTGACAAATCCCTCAAAAGCAAGTATAGTGATAAGTGATTTAAAAGGCTGAATTTCAGGATTTTGCTGATCTATTGTCCAGCAAAATGATAAAGACAAAAACGACAGTTAGTTGTTTTTGTCTTTTTTATGCCTAAAATTGCAGTGTTTTTAATTTGTAACAGAATTGTAATATTTGCTTTCTCTAACAGAAAGGATGTTTTTCCTTGTTAAACGGACACGTAGTGAATTACGGTAAACACCGAACAAGACGTAGCTTTTCAAAGATTAAAGAAGTTTTGAAACTACCTAACTTGACCGATGTTCAAACCCAATCATATAAGTGGTTTCTCGACAAAGGCATTAAAGAAGTTTTTGATGACATTATGCCAATTGGCGACTTTTCAGGTAAGTTGTCACTTGAATATGTAAGTTATAAGCTTCAAAAGCCTAAGTACACTGTCGATGAAGCTCGTGATCATGATGCAACTTATGCTGCACCTATGCATGTTACTTTAAAATTAACCAACCAAGAAACTGGCGAAATCAAGACCCAAGATGTATTCTTTGGTGATTTGCCTTTGATGACCGAATCAGGTTCATTCATTGTTAATGGTGCTGAAAGAGTTATCGTTTCTCAATTGGTAAGATCACCTGGTGTATATTACTCAGGCGATTTTGATAAAAATGGTCGTCAAACCTTTGGCACAACAGTAATTCCTAACCGTGGTGCTTGGCTTGAATATGAAACGGATGCTAAAAATGTTTCTTACGTACGTGTTGACCGTACTCGTAAGTTGCCTTTGACTGTTTTAATTAGAGCAATGGGCCTTGGCTCAGATGGCGAAATCTTAGATATGTTTGGTCAAAGTGATACTTTGCAATTTACTTTGGACAAGGATGTTCACAAGAACCCAGCTGACTCACGTGTTGCTGAAGCTTTAAAGGACATTTATGAAAGACTGCGTCCAGGTGAACCAAAGACTACTGATTCTTCACGTTCACTTTTGTATGCTCGTTTCTTTGATCCACGTCGTTATGACTTGGCTCCAGTAGGTCGTTATAAGATCAACAAGAAGCTTTCACTTAAGAACCGTCTATATGGTCAAACTTTGGCTGAAACTTTAGCTGATCCAGATACTGGTGAAATTATTGCTAAGAAGGGTACTGTTGTTACTCACGAAGTAATGGACAAACTTGAAAAGTACCTTGATCGTGATGACTTTAAGATGGTAACTTACCAAACTTCAAAGGAAGGTGTTTTGCCAGACCCAATTAGTGTTCAAGAAATTAAAGTTTACTCAAAGGTTAACCCTGAAAGAGAAGTTAAGCTTATTTCTAATGGTCATATCGGTTCAGATGTAAAGCACTTGACTCCAGCTGATATTTTATCTTCAATCAACTACTTCTTTGCTTTACAAGATCAAATTGGTACTACTGACGATATTGACCACTTAGGTAACCGTCGTGTTCGTCGTGTTGGTGAACTTCTTCAAAACCAATTCAGAATTGGTTTGGCAAGAATGGAACGTGTTGTTCGTGAAAGAATGTCAATTCAAGATCCTTCAACCGTAACTCCACAACAATTGATCAACATTCGTCCAATCGTTGCAAGTATCAAAGAATTCTTTGGTTCTTCACAACTTTCACAGTTTATGGACCAACACAACCCATTGGGTGAATTGACACACAAGCGTCGTATGTCAGCCTTAGGGCCTGGTGGTTTGACTCGTGATCGTGCTGGTTATGAAGTTCGTGACGTTCACTATACTCACTATGGTCGTCTATGTCCTATTGAAACGCCAGAAGGTCCTAACATTGGTTTGATCAACTCTTTGGCTTCATATGCGATTATTAACAAGTATGGTTTTATTGAAACTCCATACCGTCGTGTATCTTGGAAGACTCACAAGGTTACTGATAAGATCGACTACTTAACAGCTGATGTTGAAGATAACTACATCATTGCCGGTGCCAACACTCCTTTGAACGAAGATGGTTCCTTCAAAGAAAAATTGATTTTGGCTCGTCACAAGGAAGACAACGTCGAAGTTTCTCCAGACAAGATCGACTACATGGACGTTATTCCTAAACAAGTTGTGTCTGTAGCTTCTGCATGTATTCCATTCCTTGAAAACGATGACTCAAACCGTGCTTTGATGGGTGCCAACCAGCAACGTCAGGCTGCACCATTGATTAATCCTCATGGTTCACTTGTTGGTACTGGTATGGAATACCGTGCTGCTCATGACTCAGGTGCTGCACTTTTAGCTAAGGCTCCAGGTACGGTTGAATATGTTGATGGTAATGAAATCAGAATTAGACGTGAAGATGGTACTTTAGATAAGTACACTCTTGAAAAGTATCGTCGTTCAAACAACTCTAAGTCATACAACCAAACTCCTAACGTTAAGAAGGGTGATAAGGTTGATGCAAGCGACATTATTGCTAATGGTCCAACAATGGATCTCGGTGAACTTGCTTTGGGTCAAAACCCATTGATTGCCTTTATGACTTGGAACATGTACAACTACGAAGATGCCATCATGCTTTCTGAACGTCTTGTTAAAGACGATGTTTACACTTCAATCAGTATTGAAGATTATGAATCAGAAGCACGTGATACTAAGCTTGGTCCAGAAGAAATTACTCGTGAACTTCCTAACGTTGGTGAAGACGCTTTGAAGGATTTGGACGAAGATGGTATTGTTCGAATCGGTGCTGAAGTTCATGATGGTGATATCTTAGTTGGTAAGGTAACGCCAAAGGGTGTTACTGAATTATCAGCCGAAGAAAGATTGCTTCATGCTATCTTTGGTGAAAAGGCTCGTGAAGTTCGTGATACTTCACTTCGTGTACCACACGGTGGTGGCGGTATTGTTCAAGACGTTAAGGTCTACACTCGTGAAGCAGGCGATGAACTTTCACCAGGTGTTAACACAATGGTCCGTGTTTACATTGCCCAAAAGAGAAAGATTCAAGTTGGGGACAAGATGTCTGGTCGTCACGGTAACAAAGGTACTGTTGCTGCAGTTGTACCAGAAGAAGATATGCCATATTTGCCAGATGGTACTCCAGTAGATATTTGTTTGAACCCAATGGGTGTTCCATCACGTATGAACATCGGACAGCTTTTGGAATTGCACTTAGGTGCGGCTGCTCGTCAATTGGGTATTCACGTAGCTACTCCAGTATTTGATGGTGCTAACGAAGACGAAGTTTGGGATACTGTTCGTCAAGCTGGTGTGGATAAAGACGGTAAGACTGTTATTTACGATGGTCGTTCCGGTGAACCATTCCACAACCGTGTTTCAGTTGGTGTTATGCACTACTTGAAACTTACTCACATGGTTGATGATAAGATCCACGCTCGTTCAATTGGGCCTTACTCATTGGTTACTCAGCAACCACTTGGTGGTAAAGCACAATTTGGTGGTCAGCGTTTCGGTGAAATGGAAGTTTGGGCCCTTGAAGCTTACGGTGCTGCATACACATTGCAAGAAATCTTGACTTACAAGTCAGATGACGTTGTTGGTCGTGTGAGAGCATACGAAGCCATTGTTAAGGGTGAAAGAATTCCTAAGCCAGGTGTTCCTGAATCATTCCGTGTTCTTGTTAAAGAACTTCAATCATTAGGTTTGGATATCAGAGTTCTTGATATGAATCATAATGAAATTGAATTGCGTGATATGGATGACGATTCAAATGAACATTTGAATATTGATACTTTGTCACGGATGGCTGAAGAACAAGAAAAGAAGAAGTTAGCCAAAGAAACTGAAAAATCAGATGAAAAAGCTGCTGAAGACAAACCTGAAAAGGAACCAGTAGACAAGTCTGACGATAAAGTTTCTAAGCAGTAGGAGGTTAAACTTTTGATCGACGTAAATAAGTTTGAAAGTATGCAAATTGGTCTTGCATCACCTAACAAGATCAGAAGCTGGTCATATGGTGAAGTTAAGAAGCCAGAAACCATTAACTACCGTACTTTAAAGCCAGAAAAAGATGGTTTGTTTGATGAACGAATCTTTGGTCCAACTAAGGATTGGTCATGTGCGTGTGGTAAATATACGGGTGTTAGATACCGTGGAATTGTTTGTGATCGATGCGGTGTTGAAGTTACTTCTTCTAAAGTAAGAAGAGAACGGATGGGCCACATTGAATTGGCTGCACCTGTTACTCACATTTGGTACTTCAAGGGTATTCCATCAAGAATGGGTCTTGTTTTGGATATTTCTCCAAGATTGCTTGAAGAAGTTATCTATTTTGCAGCTTATATCGTAATTGATCCAGGCGATACAGATCTTGAACCTAAGCAATTATTAACTGAAGCTGAATACCGTGAGCAAAAAGCTAAGTACGGCAATCGTTTTGAAGCAAAGATGGGTGCTGAAGCTATCCGTGAATTGCTTAAGAAAGTTGACTTAGCTAAAGAAGTTGCTGACTTGAAGAAAGAACTTCAAACTGCAACTGGTCAAAAACGTACACGTGCTATTAGAAGATTGGACATTTTGGACGCATTCAAGAACTCCGGCAATAAGCCAGAATGGATGGTTATGGATGCTGTTCCAGTTATTCCACCAGATCTTCGTCCAATGGTTCAACTTGAAGGTGGACGTTTTGCCACTTCCGATTTAAACGATTTATACAGACGTGTTATCAATCGTAACAATCGTCTGAAGAGATTGCTTGATTTGAATGCTCCTAATATCATTGTTCAAAATGAAAAGCGGATGCTTCAAGAAGCTGTTGATGCTTTAATTGATAACGGTCGTCGTGGTCGTCCAGTTGTTGGACCAGGTAACCGTCCACTTAAGTCACTTTCACACCTGCTTAAAGGTAAGCAAGGTCGTTTCCGTCAGAACTTGCTTGGTAAGCGTGTTGACTACTCAGGTCGTTCAGTTATCGATGTTTCACCAAAATTGAAGTTCTATCAATGTGGTGTTCCTCGTCCAATGGCTCTTGAATTGTTCAAGCCATTCGTAATGCACGAATTAGTTAAGCGTGGTATTGCATCAAACATTAAGAATGCTAAACGCAAGATTGATCGTGAAGATGATGATATCTGGGATGTACTTGAAGATGTAATTAAGGAACGTCCAGTTCTTTTGAACCGTGCACCTACTCTTCACCGTTTGAGTATTCAAGCCTTCGAACCAGTATTGGTTCCTGGTAAGTCAATTCGTTTGCACCCATTAGCATGTGAAGCTTACAACGCCGACTTCGATGGGGACCAGATGGCTATTCACGTTCCTTTGTCAGATGAAGCTGTTGCTGAATCTCGTTTGTTAATGCTTGCTGCGCACCATATTTTGGCTCCTAAGGATGGTAAGCCAATCGTTACTCCATCACAGGATATTGTTTTGGGTAACTACTGGTTAACTCAGGCTGAAAAGGATCGTGAAGGTGAAGGCATGATCTTTACTTCACCGGCTGAAGCTGCTGTTGCTTATGCAAATGGTGACATTCACTACCATACTATTATTGGTATGTCAGCTGATTCAATGCCTAAGAAGCCATGGCCAAAAGGTCACGAACACGGTATCTTTATTACTACTTATGGTAAGATTGTCTTCAACCAAATTTTCCCAGATGATTACTTCTACATTAATGAACCAACTGAGGAAAACTTGAATAATCCTGTAGATGCTAAGTACTTCTTAGCTGAAGGCGAAGACATTCATGAGAAGATTGATTCAATTGCTGATGATTTGATTGCTGCTCCATTTAAGAAGGACTTCTTATCAGATTCAATTGCTACTGTCTACAAGTACTACAAGGTTCAAAGAACGTCTGAATACTTGGATGATTTGAAGAAATTAGGTTACACAAGTTCAACTACTTCAGGTATCACTATTGGTATGACTGACGTTCCAGAAATTGCTGATAAGGATGAAAAGGTAGATGAGGCCCACAAGCAAGTTGATATTGTATCTAAACAATTCAGAAGAGGTCTGATTACTGAGCAAGAACGTCACGACCGTGTAATTAGCATTTGGAACAAGTGTAAAGACGAAGTTCAAAATGAAATTGCACAAATCTATGACCCAAGAAACCCAATTACAATCATGGCCGACTCTGGTGCCCGTGGTAATATTTCAAACTTTACTCAGTTAGCTGGTATGCGTGGTTTGATGGCTACTCCTAACGGTGGTTTGTTCGAAATTCCTGTTACTTCAAACTTCAAGGAAGGTTTGTCAGTACTAGAATTATTCATGTCCACTCACGGTGCTCGTAAAGGTATGACCGATACGGCTTTGAAGACTGCCCAGTCAGGTTACTTAACTCGTCGTTTGGTTGATGTTGCTCAGGACGTTATTATTCGTGATGATGATTGTGGTACTGATCGTGGTATTACAGTTAGCGCCATCATGGAAGGTGACGAAATGATCGAACCATTATTCGATCGTTTGCTTGGTCGTTTCACTGCTGAAACAGTTAAGGATCCTAAGACTGGTGAAACTATCGTAGCTAAGGACGTCATGATGGACGAAAACTTGGCTCACAAAGTTTGTGATGCTGGTGTAACTCACGTTAAGATTCGTTCAATCCTTACTTGTGGTACTCCTCACGGTGTATGTCGTAAGTGTTATGGTATGAACCTTGCTACTGGTGAAGAAGTTGAAGTTGGTGAAGCGGTTGGTACTGTTGCCGCTCAATCAATTGGTGAACCAGGTACTCAGCTTACTTTGAGAACTTTCCACAACGGTGGTGTTGCCGGTGCTGAAGATATTACTCAAGGTTTGCCTCGTGTTCAAGAATTGTTTGAAGCTCGTAACCCTAAGGGTCGTGCTACAATTTCTGAAGTTGATGGTATTGTTGATTCAATTCAAGAAAACCCAGCAGATCACACGCGTGAAATTACTGTAAAGGGCAAGATTGATACAAGATCATACGATGTCCCTTACACTGCATCTGTTGCTGTAGCTGAAGGCGATACAGTTCACCGTGGTGACAAGTTGACTCTTGGTTCAATTGATCCTAAGGAATTGATTCAAGTAACTGATACTTTAACAACTGAAGAATACATTTTGGCTGAAGTTCAAAAAGCTTATAGAATGCAGGGTGTAGATATTTCAGATAAACACGTTGAAGTATTGACTCGTCAAATGTTGCAAAAGGTTCGTATCCTTGATCCAGGTGAAACTGACATGTTGCCTGGTGAAGTTATGGATGTCGGTCAATTTAGAGACCGTAACAAGGAAGTTATTATTTCTGGTGGTATTCCAGCAACTGCTCAAAGTGTAATCTTGGGTATTACTAAGGCCGCTTTGGAAACTAATAGCTTCTTGTCAGCTGCTTCATTTCAGGAAACTACTCGTGTTCTTACCGATGCTTCTATTCGTGGCAAGAACGATCCACTTCTTGGACTTAAGGAAAACGTTATTATTGGTAAGATTATTCCAGCTGGTACTGGTATGCCTGTTTACCGTAATATGGAACCACAAGCAGATGTTGCTAAACCTCAATCAGTTTATTCAATTGCCGATATTGAAAGACAAATGAAGGAAAAAGGCGAAAAGGACAAAGCAACTCCACAAAAGTAATAAAATTCTGTTAGAGAAAAATAGAAAAGCTTCCATAATGAAAGATGATGGAAGCTTTTTTTGTCTAAAAATTTTTAATTATTAAGGCCGTAAAAATATAAGGAATAAATGCAAAACTAGATGAGTAGCTCTGATGTTTTTCAAATAAATAAGAAAGAATAACAAGAATGGATGCAATTAGAAAAACTTCATTAGCAAATTGCGGATTAAAGAAGAAGGCAATTGATAGATAAAGGTAAAGGTCACCGCTGCCTAGCTTTTTCTTATAAACGTAGAGGATTAATAGGCTAGCAATTGGTAAAAATTGAAGAAGATTAAAGTAATGCCAAAAGTTAGCCTTGGTTAAAGTAACAATAAAAAGTGGTAACAAAAAAATTGTAGGGAATTCTTTATCGTTAAAATCAAAAATGGCAATTAATAGGACAAAAAAGATAAAGATTCCTGTCGAAAAGCTTTTAATATTAGAAAAATCAATTGGAAGAAAGGCACAACCACCTAAAATTTCAAACAAAAGAAGTGTCCAAGAAATTTTTTCATGACAAAAACGACATTTTCCTTTAAGGATTAAAAATGAGATTATTGGCAACTCATCAGTCAGTGCCAAGGGTTGTAAGCAAAAGTAGCAATGCGAATGTCCCCATAAAAAATCGCCTTGGTCAAAACGATCGTAGATGACACATGCATGTGAGGCTAAACAGCTTCCAATAAAAAAATTAACAAAATAATTAATTAGCATAAAATCCCTCCAATTATTAAATACGTAAAATAAAGATAATTTACCGAAATAGTTTGCTTTCTGTTTAAAAGGTAGTACAATAATGCTTGTATGTTTTGAACAGATTGTCCGTGAGCCAAAAAAGAAACTCCCGGATGTGTGAACAAAAAATGTTATTTTAGGAGGAAATTTTAATGCCAACCATTAACCAATTGGTAAGAAAAGGCCGTCATTCAAAGACGACTAAGTCAAAGTCACCAGCTTTGAACTACGGTTATAACAGTATGAAGAAGGAATTAGTATTCAACCCAGCTCCACAAATGCGTGGTGTTGCAACTCGTGTTGGTACTATGACACCTAAGAAACCTAACTCAGCTTTGCGTAAGTACGCTCGTGTACGTCTTTCAAACTTGATTGAAGTTACTGCTTACATTCCAGGTGAAGGCCACAACTTGCAAGAACACTCAGTTGTATTAATCCGTGGTGGTCGTGTAAAGGACCTTCCTGGTGTTCGTTACCATATTGTTCGTGGTGCCCTTGATACTGCTGGTGTTGATGGCAGAAAGCAAGGTCGTTCTAAGTACGGTACTAAGAAAGATTAAAGGGAGGTTTAAATAATGCCTAGAAAAGGTCACGTAACTAAAAGAGATATTTTAGCAGATCCAGTTTACAACTCAAAGCTTGTTACTAAGTTAATTAACCACTTAATGGTTGATGGTAAGAGAGCTAAGGCATCATCAATCCTTTACGATGCTTTCAATATTGTTAAGGATAAGACTGGTAAGGAACCACTTGATGTCTTTGAAGAAGCAATGAATAATGTTATGCCAGTTTTGGAAGTTAGAGCTCGTCGTATCGGTGGTTCCAACTATCAAATCCCAGTTGAAGTTCGTCCAGAAAGAAGAACTACTTTGGGCTTAAGATGGCTTGTTTCATACGCTCGTTTACGTAACGAACACACTATGGATGAATGTTTAGCTAACGAAATTATTGATGCTTCTAACAACACTGGTTCAGCTGTTAAGAAGCGTGAAGACGTTCACCGTATGGCTGAAGCTAACCGTGCATTTGCACACTACCGCTTCTAATCTGCTCATTCGTTTTATTTTAAGGAGAGAAATTATTTATGGCTAACAAGCGTGAATTTCCATTAGAAAAGACACGTAATATTGGTATCATGGCCCACATCGATGCGGGTAAGACTACCACTACTGAACGCATCCTTTACTACACTGGTAAGATCCACAAAATTGGTGAAACTCACGAAGGTGATACACAAATGGACTGGATGGATGAAGAAAAGGAACGTGGTATTACTATTACATCAGCAGCCACTACTGCTCAATGGAAAGGTCACAGAATTAACATTATCGATACCCCAGGGCACGTTGACTTCACTATCGAAGTAGAACGTTCACTTCGTGTTTTGGATGGTGCCGTAACTGTTTTGGATGCCCAGGCCGGTGTTGAACCACAGACTGAAAACGTATGGCGTCAAGCTGAAACTTATGGTGTTCCTCGTATTGTTTTTGTTAACAAGATGGATAAGATCGGTGCTGACTTTGATAAGTCAGTTGAATCTTTGCATAAACGTTTAAACGCAAATGCACATGCTGTTCAAATGCCAATTGGTTCTGCTGAAACTTTTGAAGGTGTTATCGACTTAATCAACATGGTTGCTGATATCTACGACGAAGACAAGCTTGGTTCAAAGTGGGATACTGTTCCAGTTCCTGATGAATACAAGGAAAAAGCACAAGCTCGTCGTGAAAAGTTAATTGAAGCTGTTGCTGATGTTGACGATGGCATCATGGAAAAATACTTAAACGGTGAGGAAATTTCAAACGATGAAATTAAGGCAGCTATCCGTAAAGCAACCATTGACTTGAAGTTCTTCCCAGTATTTGCTGGTTCAGCCTTCAAGAACAAGGGTGTTCAAATGATGCTTGATGGTGTTGTAGATTACTTACCATCACCATTAGACGTTAAGCCTTATGTTGCTCATGATCCTAAGACTGGTAAAGAAGTTGAACTTAAGGCTAACGACAGCGAACCATTTGCTGCTTTAGCATTTAAGATTGCTTCAGACCCATTCGTTGGACGTTTAACTTTCATCCGTGTTTACACTGGTTCACTTCAATCAGGTTCTTACGTATTGAATGCTTCTAAGGATACTCGTGAACGTGTAGGTCGTTTGCTTCAAATGCACGCTAACGAACGTAAGGAAATTCCAGAAGTATTCTCAGGTGATATTGCCGGTGCTATCGGTTTGAAGAACACCACTACTGGTGACTCTTTAACTGATCCAGATCGTCCACTTATTTTGGAAAGTTTGAAAGTTCCAGATCCAGTTATCCAAGTTTCAATTGAACCTAAGTCAAAGGCTGACCGTGATAAGATGGATGTTGCTTTGCAAAAGCTTACTGAAGAAGACCCAACCTTTAAGGCTGAAACTAACCCAGAAACTGGTCAAACTTTGATCGCTGGTATGGGTGAACTTCACCTTCAAATCATGGTTGAACGTATGAAGCGTGAATTCCACGTTGAAGCTGAAATCGGTGAACCACAAGTAGCTTACCGTGAAACCTTCACCAAGGAAGCTAAGGCTCAAGGTAAGTTCGTTCGTCAATCTGGTGGTAAAGGTCAATACGGTGACGTTTGGATTGACTTTACTCCTAATGAAGAAGGTAAAGGCTACGAATTCGAAGATGCCATTGTTGGTGGTGTTGTTCCTCGTGAATTTATCCCTGCAGTTGACCAAGGTTTACAAGAAGCTATGAAGAATGGTGTTCTTGCAGGTTACCCATTAATTGACATTAAGGCTAAGCTTTACGATGGTAGTTACCACGAAGTCGACTCATCAGAAGCTGCCTTCAAGGTTGCTGCTTCTCTTGCATTGAAGAATGCTGCTCCTAAGGCTGGTGCCGTAGTTCTTGAACCAATTATGAAGGTTCAAGTCATTACACCAGAAGAATACTTAGGTGATGTAATGGGTTCAATTACCGCTCGTCGTGGTACGATGGATGGTATGGACGACCGTTCAGGTGCTAAGGTATTGAATGCTATGGTTCCACTTTCTGAAATGTTTGGTTACGCAACTACTTTGCGTTCATCAACTCAAGGTCGTGGTACTTTCACTATGGTGTTTGATCACTACTCACCATGTCCCAAGTCAATTCAAGAAGAAATTATTAAAAAGCGCGGCGGAGATGCTGAATAATTTTTAATAATTTTAGAAAAAAGAGTTATCCAGTTTTGGATAGCTTTTTTTTTGTAAAAAATATTGAGAAACATCGGTGAAACCCTTGATATTTAAGGCCATACCAAGTACAATAGTCGTTGTGCATTTAAGGGCTTATTATGCTCTGATGCTCAAAATTGTTGTAAAGCGTTGACGCAAAAGGTTGCGGCACGCCAGGTTGCATTGCCACAGTGGTGTGCAGGGAATTTTTGCCGAGCTAGTCATCTTTTAAAGAAGACGTTAAGGAGGTAATTAAATGGCAAGTCAAACAATTCGTATTAGACTTAAGTCTTACGAACATGGTATTCTCGATGAATCAGCTGCTAAGATTGTAGCTAGTGCAAAGAGAACTGGTGCAGAAATCTCAGGTCCAGTTCCTCTTCCAACTGAAAGAACTTTGTTCACTGTTCTTCGTTCACCACACAAGAACAAGGATTCACGTGAACAATTCGAAACGCGCACTCACAAACGTTTAATCGATATTTTGAATCCGACACCAAAGACTGTTGATTCATTAATGAAGCTTGATCTTCCAAGCGGCGTAGACATCGAAATCAAATTATAATTTACATAGAAAGAGGTGTAATCATGACCAAAGGAATCTTAGGAAGAAAAGTTGGTATGACTCAAATCTTCACTAAAGATGGTGCCTTAGTTCCAGTAACTGTTGTTGAAGCAACTCCTAACGTTGTTATGCAAGTTAAGACTGTTGAATCAGACGGTTACGATGCTGTTCAATTAGGTTACCAAGACAAGCGTGAAGTTTTGAGCAACAAACCAGAAAAAGGTCATGCTGCAAAGGCAAAGACTTCACCTAAGCGCTTCATTCGGGAAATCCGCGGTGTTGAGCTTAAGAACTATGAAGTTGGCTCAGAAGTTACTGTGGATACATTCAAGGAAGGTGACGTCGTAGACGTTACTGGTACTACAAGAGGTCATGGATACCAAGGTAACATTAAGCGTTGGGGTCAATCCAGAGGTCCAGAAACTCACGGATCAAGATATCACAGAATTCCTGGTTCAATGGGTTCAATCATTAACCGTGTACCAAAGGGCAAGCACTTGCCAGGTCACATGGGCGTTAAGAAAGTTACCATTGAAAATTTAGTAATCGAAAAAGTTGTTGCAGACAAGAACGTATTAATGATCAAAGGCAACGTACCTGGTGCTAAGAATTCATTAATCGTAGTTAAGACTGCATCTAAAGTTACAGACGCTGCTAAGTAGGAAGGAGGACTAGAATGGCTAATTTAAAAGTTATCGATCAAAACGGTAAAGATTCTGGTGAAGTTACCTTAAACGATAAAGTTTTTGGTATCGAACCTAACGAAAGCGTAGTCTTTGAAGCAATCATCAGACAAAGAGCTGGTCAACGTCAAGGTACTTCAAAGGTTAAGAATAGATCTGCTGTTCGCGGCGGTGGTAAGAAGCCTTGGAGACAAAAGGGTACTGGTCGTGCTCGTCAAGGTTCTATCAGATCTCCACAATGGCGCGGTGGTGGTACGGTATTTGGCCCTACTCCACGTTCTTACGCATATTCAATGCCAAGAAAACAACGTCGTTTGGCTATCAAGTCAGTTCTTTCCCAAAAGTTGATTGATAAGAATTTGATCGTTTTAGATAAGTTGACTATGTCAGCACCTAAGACTAAAGAATTTGTGTCAATGTTAGACAGCTTAAAGGTAGAAGGCAAGGTATTAGTTGTTTCTGACGACAAGAACGTACAACTTTCTGCTAAAAACTTGCCAAAGGTTAAGGTTGTTCCAGTTAATGGCTTAAATGTTGAAGATGCTGTTAACTACGACAAGTTAATCTTGACTCAAGATGCTGTAAAGAAGATTGAGGAGGTTTTGGCTTAATGAACGCACACGATATCATTTTAAGACCTGTCATTACTGAAAAGTCAACGAACTTAATGGATGATAAGAAGTACACTTTCGACGTGCTTTTAACTGCAACCAAAACTCAAGTTCGTAACGCTGTTGAAAAAATCTTTGATGTTAAAGTTAAGAGCGTAAACATTATGAACGTTCGCGGCAAAGACAAGAGAGTTGGTCGTTACTTCGGTAAGACAGCTCGTCGTAGAAAGGCAATCGTTACTTTAACTGACGATTCAAATGACATTAAAGTTTTCCAAGACGAAAACAAAGAAGACAAGTAATAGGAGGTCAGTCAATTGGCTATTAAGATTTACAAGCCAACCACAAATGGTCGCCGTAATATGACTTCTTCTGACTTTGCTGAAATTACTAAGAGCAAGCCAGAACGTACCTTGCTTGAATCACAATCTAAGACAGCAGGTCGTAACTCAAACGGTCATATCACAATTAGACACCGTGGTGGTGGTCACAAACAAAAATACCGTATCATCGACTTCAAGCGTAACAAGGACAACGCAAAGGCAGTTGTAAAGGCTATCGAATATGATCCAAACAGAACTGCTAACATTGCTTTGCTTCATTACACTGACGGTATTAAAGCTTACATTTTAGCTCCTAAAGGCTTAAAGGTTGGCGATATTGTTGAATCTGGTGAAGAAGTAGATATCAAGCCAGGTAACGCTTTAGCACTTAAGAACATTCCTACTGGTATAAACATTCACAACATTGAATTAAGACCAGGTAAGGGTGGTCAACTTGTAAGAAGTGCCGGTGCTTCTGCTCAAGTATTAGGTTTTGATGGTTCTTACACTTTGGTTAGATTACAAAGTGGTGAAGTTCGCAAGATCTTATCTGAATGTCGTGCAACTATTGGTGTAGTTGGTAACGAACAGCACTCATTAATTCAATTAGGTAAAGCTGGTCGTAAGCGTTGGTTAGGCAAGCGTCCACAATCACGTGGTTCCGTAATGAACCCTAACGACCACCCACATGGTGGTGGTGAAGGTAAGGCTCCTGTTGGTCGTCCACAACCTATGACTCCATGGGGCAAGAAGGCTCGTGGTATCAAGACTAGAAACGCCAAGAAGTCTAGCGAGAAGTTAATTATTCGTCACCGTAAAGGTAGCAAGTAATAGAAGGAGGGTTAATTAATGAGCCGTAGTATTAAAAAAGGTCCTTTTGCTGACGCATCATTATTAAAGAAAGTTGATGCACAACAAAACGCTGATAAGAAGCAAGTTATTAAGACTTGGTCACGTCGTTCAACTATTTTTCCTTCCTTTGTAGGTTTGACTATAGCTGTTTACGATGGTAGAAAACATGTTCCAGTTTATATTACTGAAGACATGGTTGGTCATAAATTAGGTGAATTTGTTCCAACAAGAACTTTCCATGGACACAAGATCGCCGATGACAAGGCCACAGCACAAGCTTAGAGGAAGGAGAAACATCTAAATGGCAGAACAAATTAGTTTAGCTAAGGCTGAAGCAAGAACTATTCGCATCGCTCCAAGAAAAGCACGTTTGGTTATTGACTTAATTCGTGGTAAGAGCGTTGCTGAAGCATTAGCAATCTTGGAATTTACGCCTAGAGCTGCTTCCCCAATCGTTGAAAAAGTTTTACGTTCAGCTATTGCTAACGCAGAACACAACTACGATCTTGAAAGTGCTAACCTTTACGTATCAGAAGCTTACGTAAATGAAGGCGCAACTTTGAAGAGATTCCGTCCACGTGCTAAGGGTATGGCTTCTCCAATTAACAAGAGAACTAGTCACGTAGTTGTTGTAGTTTCAGAAAAGAACGATTAAGGGAGGTATATTAATGGGTCAAAAGATTAACCCAAATGGTTTTCGTCTCGGTGTCATCCGTGGTTGGGAATCAAAATGGTATGCTGACAGAGGATACAAAGAAACTTTAAACGAAGACCTTCGTATTAGAAAATATATTTCAGACAAATTGAAGGATTCCTCTGTTTCTACTGTTGAAATTGAACGTGCAGCTAACAGAATCAATATTTCAATCCACACTTCAAAACCAGGTATGGTAATTGGTAAAGGTGGTTCTGAAGTTGAAGCTTTAAGAAAAGAATTAAATGCTTTAACTAGAAAACAAGTACACATCAACATTATTGAAATTAAGAAGCCAGATCTTGATGCTGAATTAGTAGCAGACAGTATTGCCCGTCAATTGGAAGCTCGTGTTGCATTCAGACGTGCTATGCGTCAAGCTTCACAAAGAACTATGCGTGCTGGTGCTAAGGGTACTAGAATTCAAATTTCTGGTCGTTTGAATGGTGCTGACATGGCTAGAAGAGAATGGCATACTGAAGGCCGTGTTCCACTACAAACATTAAGAGCTGATATTGATTATGCTTGGGTTAACGCCTTCACTACTTACGGTGAAATTGGTGTCCAAGTTTGGATTAATCGTGGCGAAATCTTACCAACTCGTAAGAACAAGTCATCTAAGCCAGCGAAGGGAGGAAACAAGTAATGCCATTAGTACCTAAGCGAGTAAAACACCGTCGTGAATTCCGTGGTAAGATGCGTGGTGCTGCTAAAGGTGGTAAGTACATTGCCTTTGGTGAATATGGTTTGGTAGCCCTTGAATCTCACTGGATTACTAACCGTCAAATCGAAGCTGCCCGTGTTGCTATGACACGTTACATGAAGCGTGGCGGTAAAGTTTGGATTAGAATTTTCCCTCAAAAGCCATACACTGCTAAAGGTGTTGGTGTACGTATGGGTTCTGGTAAAGGTGCACCAGCAGGTTGGGTAGCTGTAGTAAAGAGAGAAAAGATTTTATTTGAAATTGGTGGCGTATCAGAAGAAGTAGCTCGTGAAGCTTTGAGACTTGCTTCTACTAAGTTACCAATCAAAACTAAGTTTGTGACTAAGAGTTCGGAAGTAGGTGGCAATTCTAATGAAGGCTAAAGATATCAGATCATTAACCACTGATCAAATGTTAGAAAAGGAAAAGCAATATAAAGAAGAACTCTTTAACTTGCGTTTCCAACAAGCAACGGGTCAATTAGAAAATACCGCTCGCTTGAGCAAAGTCCGTAAAAACATCGCTAGAATTAAGACTATTCTTAGCGAAAAAGCATTAGAACAAAATTAATGGAAGGGAGCTATTAACTTGAGCGAAGCAAACGAAAGAAATCGTCGTCACGTATACCAAGGACGCGTTGTTTCTGATAAGATGGACAAAACTATTACTGTAGTTGTTGACACTTACAAGAATCACCCAGTTTATAAAAAGCGTTTTAAGTATTCAAAGAAGTTTTACGCACAAGACGAAAATAATGAAGCTAAAGTTGGAGATACTGTTCGTATCATGGAAACCCGTCCATTATCTCGCACAAAGCGCTTCCGTTTAGTTAAGATTGTTAAGAAATCTGTTTAATTTTTACGGATTTACTGAAGGGAGGATTTCACAGTGATTCAAAATGAATCTCGTTTAAAGGTTGCTGATAACTCTGGTGCCAGAGAACTTTTAGTCATCAGAGTCTTAGGTGGTTCAAAGCGTAAGACTGGTAATATTGGTGACATCGTTGTAGCTACTGTTAAACAAGCAACACCAGGTGGCGTTGTCAAAAAGGGTGACGTCGTAAAAGCAGTCATTGTTAGAACAAAGTCAGGCGCACGTCGTGTAGATGGTTCATACATCAAGTTCGACGAAAATGCAGCCGTAATTATTAATGCAGATAAGAGCCCACGTGGTACTCGTATCTTTGGGCCAGTTGCACGTGAGTTACGTGAAGACGACTTTATGAAGATCGTCTCACTTGCTCCTGAAGTCTTATAATTGTTAGTGAGGTGCACTGATGTTTGTTAAAACTGGTTACAAGGTAAAAGTTATTGCCGGAAAAGATAAAGGTAAAGAAGGTACTGTTCTTTCTGTTAACGCTAAGAAGAACCGTGTAGTTGTTAAGGGCGTTAACAAGATTAAGAAACACCAAAAGCCTTCACAAAATAACGCTAACGGAGGTGTAGTTGAATCAGAAGGTTCAATTCACGCATCAAACGTTAAGGTTATTTCTAAGGCAGATAATAAGTAGAAGGGAGGACACAAATGGCAAGTTATTTAGCACAAGAATACAAAGAAAAAGTTATGCCTGCATTAGAAGACAAGTTTAATTACAAGTCAGTTATGCAAGTACCAAAGATCGAAAAGATCGTTTTAAACATGGGTGTTGGTGACGCAGTTTCAAACGCAAAGAATTTGGATGAAGCTGTTGAAGAATTAACATTAATTTCTGGCCAAAAGCCATTGATCACCAAAGCCAAGAAATCAATCGCTAACTTCCGTTTGCGTGAAGGTATGTCTATCGGTGCTAAGGTTACTCTTAGAGGCGATAGAATGTACGATTTCTTATACAAGTTGATCAATGTTTCTCTTCCACGTGTTCGTGACTTCCGCGGTGTTTCAGCTCGTTCATTCGACGGTCGTGGTAACTACACTTTGGGTATTAAAGAACAATTGATCTTCCCAGAAATCGATTTCGATAAGGTAAATCGTACTAGAGGTTTGGACATTGTTATTGTTACTACTGCCAACACTGATGAAGAAGCTCGTGAACTTTTAGGTCAATTTGGTATGCCTTTTACAAAGTAATGGAGGACATTAATGGCTAAAACATCACAAAAAATCAGAAATCATCGTCCTGCTAAGTTCTCTACACGTGAATACACACGTTGTGAGAGATGTGGTCGTCCACATTCCGTATACCGCAAGTTCGGTTTATGCCGTATTTGCTTAAAGGAATTAGCACACAAAGGTCAAATTCCTGGTCTTAAAAAGGCTAGTTGGTAGTATACGGTTAGGAGGATAGCATAAATGGTCATGACAGATCCGATCGCAGATTACTTGACTAGAATCAGAAATGCCAACATGGCAAAGCACGATTCAGTTGAAATTCCTGCATCAAACATTAAAAAGTCAATTTCGGAAATTTTGAAGCGCGAAGGTTTCATTCGTGATTACGAAGTAACTGATGACAACAAGCAAGGCGTTATCAAGATTTTCTTGAAGTATGGTCCAAACGGTGAACGCGTAATTTCAGGCTTGAAGCGTATTTCTAAGCCAGGTCTTAGAAACTATGTTGGTGCTGAAGAATTACCTAAGGTTCTTAACGGTTTAGGTATTGCCATCGTTTCTACTTCTGCAGGTGTTATTACCGATAAAGAAGCTAGACAAAAGGGCGTTGGCGGCGAAGTTATCGCTTACGTTTGGTAATTCTGACAGAAAGGAGAAAATTCAATGAGCCGTATTGGTTTAAAGACTATTGAAGTACCCGACAGTGTCACTGTTACCAAAGAAGGCAACAATATTACTGTTAAGGGACCTAAGGGTGAATTAACCAGATACTTTGATCCAAAGATTAAGTTTGAACAAAAAGACGTTGAAATCAGCTTTAGTCGTTCAAATGAAAACGACAAAGCCCTTCACGGTACTGAAAGAGCAAACTTAGCCTCAATGATCGAAGGTGTTGTTGATGGTTACAAGAAGACATTGAAGTTAATCGGTGTTGGTTACCGTGCACAAGCACAAGGCAACAAGATTACTTTAAATGTTGGTTACTCACATCCAGTTGTTTTAACTGCTCCAGAAGGCGTTAATGTTAAGACTCCTTCAGCAACTGACGTTGAAATTGATGGTATTTCAAAGCAAAACGTTGGTCAATTTGCAGCTGAAGTCCGTGCCGTACGTCCACCTGAACCTTATAAGGGCAAAGGTATTCGTTACACTGACGAATACGTACGTCGCAAGGAAGGTAAGACTGGTAAGTAATAAGTAGTTATTTTGAGGTGAAATTGTGATTTCTAAACCAGATAAAAACAAGTTACGCTTAAAGCGTCGTAAACGTATTCGTGGAAAGATTTCTGGTACTGCTGAGCGCCCACGCTTAAGTATCTTTCGTTCAAACAAAAACATCTACGCTCAATTAATTGATGACGTAGCGGGTGTCACGCTAGCAAGTGCCTCAACTTTGGACAAGTCTGTTTCCACAGATTCAAGCAAAGTAGAACAAGCTGCAGCTGTTGGTAAGGCTATTGCCGAAGCAGCAAAAGCTAAGAATATTACAAATGTCGTATTTGATAGAAGTGGTTACTTATACCACGGCCGTATTTCAGCATTGGCAGACGCCGCTCGTGAAAACGGATTAGATTTCTAGGAAGGAGAATTAACACATGGCAAACCGCAACGATTCTCGTAACAATCGCAGAAACAAGGACGATATCGAAGATCAATTAGTCGCTGTCAACCGTATTACTAAGGTTGTAAAAGGTGGACGTAGAATGAGATTTGCTGCCCTTGTTGTCGTTGGTGACAAGAAAGGCCGTGTAGGTTTCGGTACTGGTAAGGCTCAAGAAGTCCCAGAAGCAATCCGTAAGGCTGTAGAAGACGGCAAGAAGAAAATGATCAATGTACCTAAGGTTGGTACTACTATTCCTCACGAAGTAATTGGTCACTATGGTTCAGGTAACATTTTATTGAAGCCTGCCGAAGCTGGTTCCGGAGTAGCTGCCGGTGGTGCCGTACGTATCGTTATGGATATGGCTGGTATCGCTGATGTTACTTCAAAGTCTTTGGGTTCAAACACTCCAATCAATGTTGTTCGTGCAACTATTGATGGCTTGAAGAAACTTAGAACTAGTGAAGAAGTTGAAAAACTTCGCCAAATCAAGAACGAAGATTAGGGAGAGGTTAATAGATGACTGATTTTAAAGTTACTTTAATTAGAAGTGTTGCGCACCGCATTCCTAGTCAAAAGAAAGTCGTTAAGGCTCTTGGTTTAGGTCGCGTAAGCAGTACTGTTGTTCTTCCAGACAACGCTGCTACTCGTGGTGCATTATTGAAAATTGCTCACTTAATCTCTGTTGAAGAGATTAATAAATAAAGAATCAAGGAGGTGCCAAATAAATGAAGCTTCATGAATTACATTCAGCAGAAGGCTCACGTCGTGCAAGAAAACGTGTAGGTCGTGGTACTTCAAGTGGTTACGGTAAGACTTCTGGTCGTGGTCAAAAAGGTCAATTGGCTCGTCAAGGCGGTCATACTCGTTTAGGTTTTGAAGGTGGTCAAATGCCATTGTTCAGAACTATGCCTAAGCGTGGTTTCAAGAACATCAACTGTAAAGAATACGCAATTATTAATTTAGATGACTTAAACAAGTTTAAAGATGGTAGCGAAGTAACTGTTGAAAGTTTGAAAGAAAATGGTCTTGTAAAGAAAGAACTTTCAGGTGTTAAGTTACTTGGTAACGGTGAATTAAAAGTTAAATTAACTGTAAAGGTTAACAAGGTTTCCGCAGCTGCTAAGAAGGCAGTTGAAGCTGCTGGCGGAACTGTTGAGGTGATCTAATGTTTTCAACCTTGAAGAACGCCTTTAAGGATAAAGAAATCAGAAACAAAATTTGGTTTACTCTCTTTATTCTTTTGCTTTATCGGATCTGTGCTAACATTACCGTTCCAGGTGTTAATGCAAAAGCGATCACTCAGGTTGCACAAACTGGTTTGGTTCCAATGCTGGATACTGTTTCCGGTGGTGGACTTGATAATTATTCAATATTTTCACTCGGTGTTTCTCCTTACATTACGGCACAAATTGTTATCCAATTGCTTCAAATGGATATTGTGCCAACTTTAGTTGAATGGGGGAAGCAAGGTGAAGTAGGTAGACGTAAAACTAATCAGGTTACCAGATATTTAACATTGGTAGTTGCCTTTGTTCAAAGTCTTGGTATTACGTTAGGTTTTAACGCCTTAACACAAATGGGTTTAGTCAAGAATCAAACTTGGCAAACTTATTTAGAAATTGCCATTATCATGACTAGTGGAACGATGCTTCTAAATTGGCTTGGTGATGAAATCACTGACAAAGGTTTAGGAAATGGTATTTCAGTAATTATTTTTGCTGGTATTATAGCAAGACTTCCATCAGGAATGTGGCAAATATATAATGAAGAAATCGTTAATAATAGTGCTAGTGATCGTTGGCAAGGTATTTTGTTCTTCATCGGGGTTATCGTTGCAATCCTTATCGTAACGCAACTTGTTACCTGGGTTGAACAAGCTGATCGTCGTATTCCTATTCAATACACAAGAAGAGCGACAATCAGTGGATCTGAAAGTTTTCTACCATTGAAGGTTAACGTTTCTGGAGTTATTCCAGTTATCTTTGCCAGTTCATTTATTATTACACCGGCAACTGTTTTAATGGTCTTTCAAAAAAGTCAAGGTGACCAGCAATGGTATCAAGTGTTGACTAACATTTTCAGTTTACAAACTACTCCAGGTGTTGTCATTTACACGATTTTGATTATTCTATTTACATTCTTCTATGCTTTTGTTCAGGTAAATCCTGAAAAGCTAGCAGAAAACTTACAAAAACAAGGGGCTTACATCCCAAGTGTATGGCCTGGTAAAGATACACAAGATTATGTTTCTAAACTTTTAATGAGATTATCCACAGTTGGTTCAATTTTCTTAGGTTTAGTAGCACTTATACCACAATTAGCAACTAACTTCTGGGGCTTACCAAGTTCTATTGGTTTAGGCGGAACTAGTTTGTTAATTGTAATTGGGGTTGTCTTAGAATTATCTCGTCAAATTAACGGTTTGTTAATGAAGAGAGAATATTTCGGATTCATCAGATAGGACGGAAATATGATTAACTTAATTCTTTTAGGTTTGCCAGGTGCTGGTAAAGGTACAGCATCAGAACAAATTGTTGATAAATATCACTTAACTCATATCTCAACTGGGGATATGTTTAGGGAAGCTATTGCTAACAAAACAAAAGTTGGCCTTGAAGCTAAGAGCTATATCGACAAAGGTAATTTAGTACCTGACGAGGTTACTGCTAAATTAGTTGAGGAACGTTTAAGTCAACCAGATATTAAAGAAGGTTATATCTTAGACGGTTTTCCAAGAACTACTGAACAAGCAGAAATGCTCGTTGGTATCACTAAACGTTTAAATAAACCATTAACTAATGTTATTGCATTAGATGTTGATGAAGATACTTTGGTAAAACGTTTATCAGCACGCTTTATGTGTAAAAATTGTGGAGCTACTTATAATAAGATCTCAAAGATGCCTAAGGTTGAAGGTACATGTGATCGTTGTGGTAGTCATGAATTTTATCAACGTGAAGATGACAAACCAGAAGTTGTTAAGAATCGTCTTGAAGTTAACGAAAAGATGAATGCACCATTAAAAGACTTTTATCAAGAAAAAGGTTTGTTGACTGTAATTAACGGAAAGCAAACTCCAGATAAAGTCTTTGAAGATATTGATGCGGTCTTAAGTAACAACAAGTAAGACAAAGCTTGTATATTTAGAATTCCGTGTTATAATTTCAAAGTATGACTGTTTAATTGCGGAGGAACAACTTTGGCAAAAGATGATGTCATTGAAGTAGAAGGTAAGGTAGTTGATACCTTACCTAATGCTATGTTTAAAGTTGAATTGGAAAATGGAGCAACTATTTTAGCACACGTTTCAGGCAAGATTAGAATGCACTATATTCGCATTTTGCCTGGAGACCGTGTGACTGTTGAGCTTTCTCCATATGATTTAACAAAAGGTAGAATTACGTATCGGTTTATTAAGTAATAACGGAGGTAAACATGAAGGTTAGACCATCTGTTAAACCAATGTGTGAACATTGTAAAGTTATTAAGAGACATGGCTGTGTTATGGTTATTTGCCCTGCAAATCCAAAACACAAGCAACGTCAAGGTTAAAAAATAGGAGGTGCAATTTATGGCACGTATTGCTGGTGTTGACATACCAAGAGATAAACGAGTTGTAGTCGCATTGACTTACATTTATGGTATTGGTGAACCAACTGCTAAGAAGATTTGTAAAGATGCTGGTGTTTCAGAAGATATCCGTTCAAAGGATTTAACTCCAGAAGATCAAGAAAAGCTTCGTTCAGAAGTCGACAAATACCGTGTTGAAGGTGACTTACGTCGTGAAGTAAGTATGAACATCAAACGTTTAGTTGATATCGGTTCTTACCGTGGTATTCGTCACCGTCGTGGACTTCCAGTTCGTGGTCAAAATACTAAGAACAATGCTCGTACTCGTAAGGGTACTAAGAGAAACCGTTAATATATTTATAAGGAGGTTTATTGATGCCTAAAACAGCACGTAAGCGTCGTGTGAAGAAGCATGTCGAAAGCGGCGTTGCTCACATTCAGTCTACGTTTAATAATACTTTAGTCATGATTACTGACGTTCAAGGTAATGCAGTTGCTTGGTCTTCAGCTGGTGCATTGGGCTTTAAGGGTAGTCGTAAGTCAACCCCATTCGCAGCTCAAATGGCAGCCGAAGCAGCAGCTAAGAGTGCAATGGACCAAGGCATGAAACATGTAGAAGTTTCTGTTAAAGGTCCTGGTGCTGGTCGTGAATCTGCAATTAGATCACTTCAAGCAACTGGTCTTGAAATTACTGCAATTCGTGACGTTACGCCAGTTCCCCACAATGGTTCTAGACCACCAAAACGTCGTCGTGTTTAATTTTGTCCTTAATGCTCAAGGACGTTACGTTTTGAAAGGGGCCTAGTAATGATTGAATTTGAAAAACCAAATATTACCGTTGTTGAGCAAGAAGATTCTTACGGTAAGTTTGTTGTTGAACCACTAGAACGAGGCTTTGGTACAACATTAGGTAATTCTCTTCGCAGAGTATTACTCACTTCTATTCCTGGTACAGGGCTTGTTTATGTTCAAATTGACGGCGTTTTACACGAGTTCTCAACAGTTCCTGGCGTTAGAGAAGATGTAACTAAGATTATCTTGAATTTGAAGAAACTTGAATTAAAGTCAAATTCAGATGAACAAAAGGTTATTGAATTGGATGTTGAAGGTCCAGCCACTGTAACTGCTGATGATCTTAAAGTTGATTCAGACGTAGAAGTTTTGAATCCAGATCAATACATTTGTACCATTGCTGAAGGTGGACACTTGCACATGCAAATTGCGGTTAAGAATGGTCGCGGTTATGTAGCTGCAAGTGACAATAAGAGTGAAGACATGCCAATTGGTGTTATTCCAGTTGATTCTCTTTTCTCACCAATTAAGAAGGTAAATTACCAAGTTGAATCAACTCGCGTTGGTAAGAAAGACGATTTTGACAAGCTCACTTTTGAGATTTGGACAGACGGTTCAATCAACCCTAATGACGCCCTTAGCTTCGCTGCAAAGATTCTTGTAGAACACTTTAAGGTATTCGAATCTGCAGATGCAGATAACAAGTTCAGCGAAGTAATGGTGGAAAAGGAAGATAACAAGAAAGAAAAGAAGCTTGAAATGACTATTGAAGAGCTTGATCTTTCTGTTCGTTCTTACAACTGCTTAAAGCGTGCAGGTATTAATACTTTGCAAGAGTTAACAGATAAAACTGAAGCAGATATGTTGCGTGTACGTAATTTAGGACGTAAATCATTGGAAGAAGTTAAGAACAAATTAGCTGACTTAGGACTCTCACTTCGTCAAGAAGATTAACTTAAGTAAGCAAATAAAGGAGGCAAACTAATGGCATACCGTAAGTTAGGTCGCGATAGTGCACATAGAAAAGCAATGCTTAGAGAAATGACTACTCAATTGTTCATTAACGAACGCATTGTTACTACTGAATCTCGTGCTAAAGAAATCCGTAAGACTGCTGAAAAAATGATTACTTTGGGTAAGTGCGGTGATTTAGCATCAAGAAGAAAAGCTGTTGCTTTTGTAAGAGATGAAGTTGCTGATATTCACGAAGAAAAAGATGCAGTTGTTGTTAAATCAGCATTGCAAAAGCTCTTCTCTGATATTGCACCTCGTTACAAAGACCGTAATGGTGGTTACACCAGAATTATGAAGTTAGCTTTAGCTCGTAAGGGTGACGCTGCTCCAATGGTTATTCTTGAATTGGTTTAATATTTAATTCAAAATAATCTAACTTAATAGCTATTAAGAATTATCCATGAAAGTGAGAATAAGCGCAAAGATGATGGCGAAAGCTTAGTCTAGCTTAGATGATTAAATCATCCCTCTTCATGGATGATTTTTTTTGCTCTTTTTGGTAGGATAATAAGTAGTTTGGCGGTGAATATATGTCCGAAAATATAATTTCTTTAAATCATGTCTCATTTACTTATAGTGAATCTAAGGTACCTGCTGTACAGGATATTAGTTTTAATGTTAAGAAAGGTGAATGGTTTACCATATTAGGTGATAATGGAAGTGGCAAATCAACAATTACTAGACTAATAAATGGACTTTTATGGTCTGACGAAAATGATGCAGATTCAATTATTGTTGATGGCGATCCTCTTAATGAACAAAATTTGTGGAAAATAAGAAATAAAGTGGGGATCGTTTTTCAGAATCCTGATAATCAATTTGTTGGTGCCACTGTCGCCGAAGATGTTGCTTTTGGACTAGAAAATCGTGGAGTACCGCGTGAACAAATGTTAAGTATTGTCGATAAAGCCATTCAAGAGGTAGGCATGTCAGACTATAAAACTGCTGAGCCAAGCAACTTATCAGGAGGTCAGAAGCAAAGAGTCGCAATTGCTGGTATACTTGCCGTTAAGCCTAAAATTTTAATTTTAGACGAAGCGACTTCGATGCTTGATCCTAGAGGACATGACGAAATCATTTCGTTAGTTAAAAAGATGAAGGACAAAAATGATTTAACTGTCATTTCTATTACACATGATATTAATGAAATTATGTTGGCTGATCATGTTTTAATTTTGAATGACGGAAAGGTGATTGCACAGGGTACGCCAAAGGATGTTTTCGAAAACGAAAAGCTAATAGATAGTATAGGTTTAGAGGAACCATTTATTTTTAAACTTATCAAAAAGCTAATAAAGGCCGGGATAGAAATTCCAGAGAACGTCGATTCGCAAGAGAAGTTGGTCGAAATACTATGTCAATTAAATTCGAAAATGTAAGTTACATATTTTCACCTAATACACCATTAGAGAAAAAAGGCTTAGACCAGGTAAGCTTTACTTTAAAAGAGAAGAGTTTTGTCGCAATTGTTGGTCATACTGGTAGTGGAAAATCTACTTTGATGCAACATTTTAATGCTTTATTGAAACCTAGTGCCGGAAAGATTGAAATTGCTGGTAAAGAAATCACACCTGAAACTGGAAATAAAAATTTAAAAGATTTACGGCGTCATGTTAGTTTAGTATTTCAATTTCCTGAAGCTCAATTATTTGAAACTACGGTTTTAAATGATATTGCTTTTGGACCGAAAAATTTTGGCTATAGCGAAGATGATGCTAAGGCTTTAGCATTAAAATGGTTAAAGAAAGTCGGCTTATCTGAAGACATAGCGGATCGTTCTCCTTTCGATTTATCTGGTGGACAAATGAGGAGAGTGGCAATTGCTGGGGTCATGGCGTATCAACCTGACGTTCTTTGCTTGGATGAACCAGATGCAGGATTGGATCCTCGTGCTCGAAAGCAAATGATGGATTTGTTTTTAGATTATAAAAATTCTGGCCATACTGTGATTTTGGTCACTCATAACATGGATGATGTTGTTAATTATGCCGATGACGTTTTGGTAATTGAAAAAGGCAAGCTAATTAAGCATGATATTCCAGCTAATATCTTTGCTGATGAAAAATGGGCCCATCGGCATTCGCTTGATGAGCCAAGTGCAACAGCTTTTGCTAAACAATTAAGTAATTATCAATTTGAAAAACAACCTTTAACTATGGATGATTTAGTCAAAGGAATCTTAATAAATTTGAAGAGGTGAGTCTTTGAGTAAAATAATTATTGGACGATATATTCCTGGAGATTCCATTATTTATAAGATGGATCCACGAGGGAAATTGCTCGTGGCTATTCTCTTCATTTTTATTATTTTTCTCGCTAATAATTGGCTTACATACGGTATTATTGCCTTATTTGCAATATTAGCTGTAGCAGCAACAAAACTTAAGGCTAAAGTATTTTGGGACGGAGTTAAGCCATTAATCTGGTTAATCTTCTTTACATCGGTTTTGCAATTATTCTTTACTACTGGCGGAACGATCTATTGGAAATGGTGGATATTCACTCTGTCAAGTTTTGGAATTGCTAATGCTATTTTTATCTTTATTCGATTTACTTTAATCATTTTAATTTCCACAGTGATGACAGTGACTACAATGCCATTGGAAATAGCTGATGCAATGGAATGGATTTTAAAACCGTTAAAATTAATAAGAGTTCCGGTAGATAAAATTGCTTTGGTAATGTCGATTGCTTTACGTTTTGTTCCAACCCTTTTTGACCAAACTTTGAAAATTATGAATGCTCAGAGGTCACGTGGAGCAGACTTTAATGATGGTGGTTTAATTAAAAGATCAAAAGCAATTGCACCATTGTTGGTTCCATTATTTATTAGTTCATTAGAGATCGCGGTAGATCTTTCTACAGCAATGGAGGCCAGAGGCTATCGTGGTAGTAAGGGCAGAAGTCACTATCGCGTTTTAAGATGGGGTAAGGTTGATTTAGTAAACCTGTTTTATTTGGTAAGCTTGACTGCTTTATTAATCATATTTAGGACACATTAATGAGTACAAGATATAAAATTCTGATGGCGTATGATGGTCATCTTTTTCATGGCTTTCAGGTTCAGCCAAATCAAAGAACTGTTCAAGGTACAGTTGAAGAAGCTTTAAAGAAAATGACTAAAGGCAAACGAGTAATAGTTGAAGGATCCGGTAGAACTGATGCGGGTGTTCATGCGATGGGTCAGGTCATTCAATTTGATTACCCGGGAAATAGAATTCCAGCAGAAAAGATGATTTTGGCATTGAACTCAATGATGCCAATGGATATTATTTTTAAAGAATGTGAAATCGCCAGTCCTGATTTTCATGTTCGATATAGTATTAAAGGCAAATGGTATCGCTATCGGATGAGTTTGGATCATTTCGTGAATCCATTTAAAAGATTTTATACAGGTCATTATCCTTATCCAATCGATGTCTCAAAGATGAAAGAAGCTGCTAAGGATCTACTAGGTAAACATGATTTTACAAGCTTTGCAGCGAGTGGAGGTCAAATAAAAAATAAAGTTCGTACCATGTACTATGTCAATGTTGAAAAAAATGAAGCGCAAAATGAACTTGTTTTTGATTTTATATGCTCTGGCTTCTTATATAATATGGTCCGAATTTTAGTAGCAACTTTATTGGAAATTGGAAGCGGAAAACGTCCGGTACATGATTTTCCTAGAATAATTAAGGCAAAAGATCGTTTGCAAGTGACTCAAACCGCACCGGCAAGTGGGCTATATTTATACCATGTCTTTTATGACAAATTGCCAGATAAATACCGGCAAGATCTACTTTTATAATTGACATTTTTATAAAAAGGACGTACTCTAGTATAGTATGTTTGTCCACTATAGGCCCCGGAAACTTATTGTTTTCAAACTGCAAGTAAACGGAGGAATTTAAATTGCGTACTACACCATTAGCAAAATCTAGTGAAATTGAACGTAAGTGGTATATTATCGATGCAACTGACGTATCTTTAGGTCGTCTTTCAACTGCTGTTGCCACTATTTTGAGAGGTAAGAACAAGCCTCAATATACACCTAATGTTGATACCGGTGATAATGTAATTATTATCAACGCTTCAAAGATTAGATTGACTGGTAAAAAGGCTACTGACAAGATTTACTACCACCACTCAGAATGGCGTGGCGGCTTAAGAGCTACTTCATACGGCGAGTTGCTTGCCAACAATCCTGTTAAGATGGTTGAAATCTCAGTTAAAGGCATGCTTCCAAAGAATACTCTTGGTCACCAAGAATTCATGAAGATGCACGTTTATGCTGGTGAAGATCACAAGCATGAAGCACAAAAGCCTGAAAAGTTAGATATTAACAAATTAATCTAGGAGGTTAAATAATGGCACAACAAGCTGCATACATCGGTACTGGTCGCCGCAAAGATTCAGTTGCGCGTGTTCGTTTAGTACCAGGTAATGGTAAGATCACTGTTAACGGCAAAGAAGTTAATGAATACATCCCATTCCCTAACTTAGTTAAGGACTTGAAGCAACCATTGACTTTGACTGAAACTGACGGTCAATATGACATTCACGTTAACGTTAACGGTGGTGGTTTCTCAGGTCAAGCTGGAGCTATCCGTTTGGGTATCGCTCGTGCACTTCTTGATGTTGACCCAGATTTTCGTTCACCATTAAAGAAGGCCGGTTTCTTAACACGTGACCCAAGAATGAAGGAAAGAAAGAAGCCAGGTTTGAAGAAAGCCCGTAAAGCTTCACAATTCTCAAAGCGTTAATATTTACTATCAGAAATGTTGTTATATCAACGTTTTCGAGACTTCAAATGGTCACCTATGGTCACAATACTATAGGGAAGCCAATAGATTTAAGGCATTCGCATCTTGCGAGTGCTTTTTTTCTGGCATTAATTCCAAAAAATATTTTGGCTCTTTGTCAAACACCCTA